>JAZRFO010000088.1:0-28416 GCA_045643685.1 Acutalibacteraceae bacterium | reverse complement strand
TTTTGTTAAAATATCGGGTGTATAAGTTGGTTATTTTTCTCATATTCCGAGTTACTGACGGCACCAAGATTACTCTCGGCACGGCTCGAAACAGTAAAAGCCGCACCCACAAGAGCCGTAACAAGCAAAATCACAATTGCCGAAATAGTAAATGCATTTAACAATCTGTTGAATTCCATAATTATTTTTTTACCTCTTTATCTAACATTTTCACCAGTGACTCCCCTATTAACTGTGCGGAATACACCGCCTCCTCAAGAGTGTTGGCATCAGTGCCGAATTCAAGAAGCAAAGAACAAGGTGTAACATCCATATTGTATTTCCTATTACAAAAATACACCGGTCGCATAAGTCCCTGTGCTCTTTCTTCGGCAGTCTTTTGTAAATCAAGAGCAAACACAAGGTTTTCTTCCCAGGAAGTAAAACCCTCAACTCCGTTGCCCTCGCAACCCGAAATTATCATAACCTGTGCCGCCTTTTTGCCGTTTATTGTGGCAGTGGGTTTGCATTTCGTTCCGCTTTCATAGTGAATTGCATCTCTGTGTACATCAAGGGTTATTTGTATTTCGGGGTATTTTTCAAGATACTTTTCAACACTCACCCTTGAGCGCGAATAGGCACCATTATATGACTCATCGTAAATATTACGGTCGTGAATAACCTTATACCCTGCAGCTTCAAGAGTTTTAGTTAGCTCGTCACCCACACGTATCATATTCTTGGATTTGTCGGTTGTCCGTGACACGTACTGATTGGAATACCAACCCAAATCAAGCATTTCGTAGCCTTCGGTGGAGTGGGTATGATATATAAGGATACAGGGCTTATCTTTTGTGATTTTATTATAAGATGGTGTTTTATCCAGATAATTTTTAACAGATATAGTCTTCTGAGTTTTGTTATCAACCTTAACCACACCGTAAACGAGGGTCTTTGAGGTAGCGCCCATTTGTTGCTCCTTGATGTCACCGCTTTTCTTGTACTTTTTATACTGCGACAGAGCCTGTGTTTTTAATGTTTCAATATCCGTGGGGGTATTACTGACAGCGTTAGCGTAACCGCCACCGCCATAGCCCGATATAGAATAGGTTTTTTCACTTCGGGTAAAATTGCCGTTGGTAATGAGAACCGCGTTTATTTCCTCGTTGGTAGAAAGTTTTTCAAAAATAAAGCCTGTTGCAATACCGAAAAAATCCCCTCCGTAAATACTACACACCAAAAGCACGGCACAAAGCCCAAAAGAAAGCACACCCTTTAAACTGTTGTTACGACCCATAACCGACCACCTCCGTCACCTAAAAATTATGACGGAGGCGAAAAATTTATTACATCAGACCATAAATCTCCTTAACACTCAAAGTGGGTTGCAAGGCACAATTTATGGCAAGCGCCAGAAGATACGATGCATTTTTCACCATTAAATCAATATCCTTTGGTGCAACTATAAGCCCCGAGCCGTTTTCCACTTGTTTTTTATTAATATGTTTTATATCAGTCCCCGAAAGCTCACAAGCAAGTGAAACCGCATCAACCACCGTTGGAACACCTACGGCAATAACAGGAACACCCAGAAAATCCGCATCAATTCTTTTACGTGCGTTACCTATACCCGAGCCGGGCGCAATGCCCGTGTCGGACATCTGCACGGTTGTACCTAGCCTTGTAATACTACCTGCCGCAAGGGCATCTATAGTTATAACAATTTCAGGCTTAACGGCCTCACATATACTTTTTATATACTCACCCGACTCAATTCCCGTCTGCCCTAAAACCCCTGTAGAAACCGCACAGACAGGGCGCAATTTTTCATCGAACCCTGCATTTTTACGCAACTCATCATCTATATGACGGGTAGCAAAAATCATAGATGCGGTCATAGGTCCTAATGCATCGGAGGTAATACTCATATTACCCACACCTGCAACAAGCACAGTGCCATCACCATCGGGAAGAAGTTTTTTTATACTATCCCTTAAAGCCTGTAATCTTCCGTCGGACACCGCCGCCTCGTGGGCAAATGGGTTCATTTCGAGGGTAATATACCTGCCGATACCTTTATCCAATTTTTCTGCCGCAGAGGATGTTTTAATATCAATTACCGTGGTTTTACACTCGTCATTCTCATATTCCTTTACCTCTACTCCATCCAACTCAGTTTTCATCATTTCCTTACGTTCAAGAGCAAGGTCTGTTCTGAAATTCAAACTATCACCTCAGAAAATATTATCCCTCATGTGAAATAATTTATAATTAAAAACATTGAAATACCGATTATAATGTGTTAAAATACTTCCCGAAATAAAGAAAAGGAAGTTTATTAAATGAAACTTGGTATTGTTGGTTTACCTAACGTAGGTAAAAGTACTCTTTTTAATGCACTTACAAACGCAGGTGCTCAGGCGGCTAACTATGCTTTCTGTACCATCGAACCCAACGTTGGTGTGGTAGCAGTTCCCGACAAGCGTCTCGATGCACTTTGTGATATGTATAACCCCGCTAAGGTTACACCTGCTACAATCGAATTTGTTGATATTGCAGGTCTTGTTAAGGGCGCTTCACAGGGTGAAGGTCTTGGCAACAAGTTCCTTTCGCACATCCGTGAGGTTGACGCTATTATTCACGTTGTTCGTTGCTTTGATAACGACGATATTATGCACGTTGACGGCTCTGTTGACCCCCAGCGAGATATTGAAACAATCAACCTTGAGCTTATCCTTTCCGATGCTGAAATTTTACAAAGACGAATTGACAGAACCACAAAGGCTATGAAGGGTGACAAAACACTTGCATCCGAACTTGCAGTTCTTGAAAGAGTTCGCGAAGCCCTTGACAATGGTATTTGTGCGAGAGCAGTTGAATTAACCGATGACGAAAAGGAAATCATCGACACGGTTGCTTTACTTACTTCAAAACCCGTTATTTACGCTTGTAATATGAGCGAGGAAGATTTCGCATCAAACATCGACGGTAACGCCCGTTACAATGCAGTTAAAACTCTTGCCGCAGAAGAAGGAAGTCAGGTACTCCCCATTTGCGCAGAGCTTGAAGCACAGATTGCAGAGCTCGACAAAGAAGAAAAAGAAATGTTCCTCTCCGAGCTTGGTATTGAAACAGGCGGTCTTGACTTGCTTATCGAAAGAAGCTACGACCTTTTAGGTCTTATGAGTTACCTTACTGCAGGTCAACCCGAGGTAAGAGCCTGGACTATTAAGAAAGGTACAAAGGCACCTCAGGCGGCAGGTAAAATCCACTCCGACTTTGAACGCGGTTTCATCCGTGCAGAGGTAGTTTCCTTTGACGTGCTTATGGACTGCGGTTCAATGCAGGTAGCAAAAGAAAAAGGTCTTGTTCGTTCCGAAGGTAAGGAATACGTAATGCAGGACGGCGACATAGTTCTTTTCAGATTTAACGTATAAAAAGAAGACGTTGTGTAAATCAATACACAACGTCTTTTTTATCTTGTTATATTCAACAGACGTAGAACCGCAAGAGAACGCCCCACCATCCCTACGGCAATACGCACAGGGATAGGACCTCCCACCACCTGACGGTGTTCCCCCTCCTCCTTACGCAGGAGGGCGAGACTATCGCTTTTCACAACCTAATCTTATAATCGGCTTTGCCCCAAAATTCCTAATTCTTCATTCCTAATTCTTAATTAAAAATGGACTGTAATCACCGTCCCTTTAAGTTCATTCTACTTCTGTTAATTTGTAGTGTCTTACGTATACACCTACTGTTTTATCGTAGTCAAGTACGTGGATGAATGTACCGTCATCCATGGGGCAGATTGTAAGACCTTCCGCCTCGTTACCTGCTAATGAGGGTAATGAACGTTTGCAGAGTGTATTTACTTCACCTGTTGCAATGTCAACAGTAAGGATTTTATCGTCACCGTTTTTAGCGTCATTAGAAAGGTAAAGCACACCATCATACACCTCGCCACCCTGAATGCGATAAACTGTGTCGGAGAGTTCTATTATATGTGAAAACTCCATAGTTTCAAGGTCACAGGCTACGATATAATCTGTTTCGTTAAAGGGTGAGCAATAAAGGTAACCATTGTCCGCATCAACTGCACACCACGGAATACCGTCAGTCAAAAGGTCGGTACGTACTACGTAGCTATCCACTGCTTCGAGGGTTTCGCAATCATAGGTAATTATAAAGTTAACATCCTCGGTAGCATTCTCCACCGCGGCGTAAATTTTACCGTCGTAATAACTGATACCACCTATATGGTCCGTATCGTGAGCATCAATATATTCTTGGGGGATTGCCTTTTTATTAACTGCAACCTGTTCAAAAGTCTCAGCATCCCATTTAGCGAGACCTGCAATGCCGAGGGCGGTCAACGAACCTGAGGTATAGAAATACTCCCCATCGGTTGTGATACCCTGACCTGCGTACATAGCCGCATCAAGAACCATTTTTTCTTCCTTAATAAGTTCAACTTCCTTAGTAGCTTCGGGTGTGCCGTAATCCATAAATCCTGTAAAAACCATACAGATGGCTACCAAAAAAGCCAAAATACTTTCAAAAAATCCCATAACTGTCACTCCTTAACGAAGTTATTTACAAAATCAATAATACAATAGCTTTTATCTTTTTGCAAGAAAATATTAACATTCTTTGAAGTTTTGTAAAAAAAATTGCTAATTATTTACTTTTATTATATAATAGCAGGGTTAATTCAATATTAAGGAGCCATTATGCAATATAAATACGAAACCCATTGCCATACAAAGCTTGTAAGCCGTTGCGGTCAGTTGGAAATCAAAGAACTTATAGAGCAATATAAAGCCGCCGGATATTCTGGTATTGTGCTTACGGACCACTACTCGCCCATGACCTTTGATTTACCCGATTTTTTCAGTAAGAAAAAGGCTATTGACCACTATCTTCGTGCTTACCGCGAGGCAAAAAAATATAATGACGAGAATTTCACCGTGCTTTTGGGAATGGAACTTCGTTTTCATCTTACGATTAACGATTACCTTATCTACGGCATAACCGAGGAAATGTTATACGAACTCCCCTTCCTTTTATCCCTTTACATTAAAAAAGCAAGTAAATTATTTCACGAAAAAGGTTGCCTTGTTTTACAGGCCCATCCATTCAGGGAAATGATTACAAGACGTAATCATCCATACCTTGACGGTACCGAGGTTTACAACGGCAAGGCTTCACCCGAGGCAAACCAAAACTCGGAAAAATGGGCGGATGAAATTAATGCATCCATTAAAATCAGTGGTAGCGACTGTCACCGTATAAGCGGAGTGGGGCTTGGAGGAATCGCTACTGACACACCAATTAAGACCAACGATGATTTGATACGAATTTTAAAAAGCGGTAACTTCAAATTAATAAAAAATGGTGAAATCTGCAACTAATTGCAATTTCCGTGTATAAAAATACAGGTTTTCAAGAAAAACCTGTATTTTTTATTGTTTCGTTTTTTCCTTTTTGACAAAAACTCTTGATTTATATTTCCAAATATGATAATATAACTTAGAATTGCGTGAAAGGATGTGGTAAATTGATAAATGAGAACAAGCGTCGCCTCAACCACACTGACAGACGTGTTAAAAGAACAAAAAAGGCTTTAAAGGATGCCCTTTTTGAACTTTTAGAAACAAAAAACATTAATCAGATTACCGTTACCGAGTTAACCACACTTGCGGACGTTAACCGTGCAACGTTTTATTTTTATTATAATGATTTACACGATATGCTCCGACAAATTCAGAACGAAGCCTATCAGACCTTTGAGCAGATTTTAGACGAAGCAACCGTTTCATTTTCAACTGTTGAGGGTTTTGCAGAATACGCAAACAAAATGCTTTTGGTTTGCAAGGAAAACGAGTCACTTTGCCGTTTTATTATAAATCACGATGGTGACAATCACCTTTATCAGCAAATCCGTTATCTTATGCTCAAAAAAATCCCCGATACGAGGGCAGTTTTTTCCGAGGATAACCCCGCTCGTTACTCCACAAACTTTGTGCTTACGGCAGTTACGGGTGTTCTTATTGACTGGATGAACGACGGTATGAAAATTCCCACCGAGGAGCTTGCATACTTCTTCGCAAACCTCTACATAAACGGTGCGGCAAAAACCAAGGATTACTACCTTAATTACCAACCACCTAAAAATTAAATAACACACAAAAACCTCACAGCCGAAGCTGTGAGGTTTTCTTTTTGTTTATTCAACAGATTTAAGTGACTCAACCATACTGATTTTCTTAAGCTTGAAGTGCATAATCACATTGACAAGCACCGCCATTAAAGCAGTAAACAATATGGAAACAAGGAAGCTCTGAGGTTCGAGTGTTGTTTTAAATGTAAGAGTATCAATATCAACTACACCCATAACCAAAGCGTTAAGAGGCATACCAAGAACCATACCGAGTGCCATACCTATAATTGTAAGAATAACATTTTCACGGTAAATGTACGCGGAAACCTCACCATTATAGAAGCCGAGAACCTTAAGGGTTGCAAGTTCTCTGATACGCTCGTTAACATTGATGTTATTGAGGTTATAAAGAACAACAATAGCAAGTGCCATAGCGGCTACTATAAACATAAGAATAACAAGATTAAGGGTTTTAATAATGTTATTGAAGTTGTCAATAACAACGGTGGTAAATACAGAACCGCTTACACCCTTCATATCGTTAACTGTATTTTCAAGCTGTACCTTTTCACCCTGTGTCATATCAGGAGCAATCTGGCAGAAAAGGTAGTTATAGGTAAGTGTGGTACCTGTTATCTGGTTGTAGTAATAAGGTGTCATATACACATAATGGAATGCGTAGTTATCCACAATACCCGTAACTTTAACCCGATATTCAACTGTTTTTGAGCCTTCTGTCCAGGAAACAGTAATTTCATCGCCGATTTTAGCATCGGTCTTATCCGCAAGCTTCTTTGAAATAACTGCACCTTCGTCCGTCAAAGGAACAGGCTTTTCATTCAGTTTAAGGTTTATAAATTTGCCAAAGGTTGCGGGATTTTCAGGAACAAGAACGTCAACTTCAAGTTGCGCATCATTCTTATCAGAATAACCCTTACACACCTTAAGATATGTAAGCATTGAGGCTTCAATATTATCGGCGGCATTTATATCTGCAACAATTTTACTGTCGGAATAATTTGCTTGTCCTTCATCAAGAACAACCTGGAAGTCGTACTGAGCAATACCCGTGCCCTTACCATACTGGTTATCAATAACACCGCTTATGGAGTCACGAAGACCGAATGCAGCAAGAAGAAGGGCTGTACAACCCGCTATACCGACAACCGTAACGAGGAAACGCTTTTTATTTCTAAAAAGATTTCGAACAGTAACCTTGGAGGTGAAGCTGAGCTTCTTCCAGATGAAGTCGATATTTTCAAGGAACACTCTCTTACCTGCCTTGGGCGGCTTGGGTCTCATAAGAACAGAAGGTACTGACGCAAGCTCTTTACGACAAGCAAGGAAAGCCGCAAGCATTGTTGAACCCAATGAAATAATCACACCAAGAATAAGGTACAAGGGCATAAAACTTATTATTGTATCGGGCATTTCGTACATAATGCCCCATGCGGCACATATTGCCAGAGGTACAAATACAAAACCCAATATTATACCCAAAATCACACCAACGGAACTTGCTATTGCGGAATAGAGCAAGTATTTACCCGAAATCATTTTGTTAGAGTAACCGAGAGCCTTTAATGTACCCAACTGAGTTCTTTCCTCCTCAACCATTCGGGTTAAGGTGGTAAGACAAACCATTGTGGAAACTATAAAGAAGAATGTGGGGAAGATATAAGCAAGACGCACCATATTGGATGCTGCCTGACCGTAACCCGTGTAACCGGGACTGTCGTGTCTTGTGTAAACGCTCCAACCAACGCCCTCTTTAATATTATGAAGAAGGCTTTCACCCTTCTGATACTCGGTTTTTACAACACCAAGTTTCTGATTTGCTTCTTTTTCCGCTTCTTCAAACTGAAGTTCCGCAGAAGCAATAGTGTCCTTGATATTCTGGAACTGAGTCATTTTAAGGGCAAGTGTTGCCTGAGCGGTCATATACTTTGTCTGGGCTTCAATTGCACCGAACTGGAGCTGATTACCGCTTGACTGTATTTTTTCTTTGTATGCTTCAAGTTGTTTTTCCGCATCCTCAAGCTGCTTTTTGGCGGCGGTCAACTGAAGGTTGGCAGTTTTAAGTTTAGCATCTGCATCCTGCCACTGAGCGTAACTACTGTCATACTCTGCCTTACCCTGGTCATATTCAAGCTGAGCATAGTAAAGCTCTTTCTGATATTGTTCAAGAAGCTGGTCAACCTCAACAATGGCATCGGCTGCCATACCCTGAGCAGTAAGGTCTGATGCCGCAAGAAGTATTGAGGCAAGCTCGGGGTTAGTTTCCTCAAGTCTTTCAGCTATTTTATCAAGGTCCAGGTCTTCCTGAGAAACATTCTGATTACTTTCAAGAGTTTCTAAGGTATTCTGAGTTGTGGAAATAAGTGTACCTATGTACTTAATTTCTTTTTCGGCAATGGTCAACTGAACGTTGGCTTCATCCAATTGTTTTTTAGCCGCATCTGCCTGAGTTTTCTTGTTATTATACTCGGTTTCTTTGTTGGCAAGTTCTATCTGTCCTTGGGAAACCGCAGTAACTTTTGCGTTATATTCATTTACGGCGGCAAGATATTCATCACTACCTGACTGTAACTGACCCTGAACCTTACTGTATTCTTCATCCATGAGCTTCTGGGCCTCTGCAAGTTGTTGCTCACCTGTTTTTTCAAGCTCGTAAAGTTCCTCAAGTTGTTTACGGCCTTCGTCTAATTTGCTATTAACAGCTGCCTCTGCATTATCTATCTTGACTTTACCATCGTTGACCCTGTCCTCAAGACCTATGAGAAGATAGGCTCTGCGAAGTGCCGCAAAATCCTCTGCTTTTTCGGCAATTACCTGACGCATAGAATCAACGAACTCATCATACTCTTCAGAATATGCCTCGTATTCATCGGCACCTTCAAGGGTGATGTAGGCTTCACTATAATAATTTATTCTTTCGGTAAATGCCTCGTTACTTACGTATACGAAGTCACCGAGTTTACCACTACCCGCAGTAGTAACACCGCGTTCGTAAGAAACCCAATAGGGAGTCTGTATAACACCAACGATTGTAAGTTCATCGTGTTTGAGGTAGTAGGAAATATCTTCGTCATCGCCTGAAACCTTAATAGTATTACCGATTTTGAACTGCTCGGGAGTGGTAAGACCACTACAGGTAACTACACACTCATTAGGTGCATGGGGATATCTGCCCTCTTTAAGTTCGCCGTCTCTTAAAAGATTAAGGCGGTTTATATAATCAGGGTCATCCGCTCCGTTTTCAAAGTTAACGGCTTTATCTATATCCAGTCCCATAACCCTTACAGTAAGCTCGGAACCGTCGATATCAACTATACCCTCATATTCATCCTTGGCATTTTTAACCTGAACGTAACCGTCAACGAATTTGACACCCTGTACCGATTCAACACCCTCTACCGCGCGAACCAATTCAAGGTCTTCGTCATAAAGACCAAGATAAGACTGCAATCTGAGGTCCATCAGATTGTACTCTTTATAATAAGTGTCCGCCGTGTTAATCATATCGGGGCCTACGGCATTAAGACCACAGAATAATCCGCTACCCAGAGCAACAATTGCAATAATGGATACAAAACGACTGAAGGTTCGTTTTATTGAACGGAAACTGTCTGTAAAATAGGCTTTTGTCATTTTTACTTTATCCTTTCAAATAGGTAAGTTTACCATTCAATATCTGCAACGGAAACAGGATTGTCGTTTGTTTCCATACTTACTACACGACCACTTTTCATAGAGATAACTCTGTCCGCCATAGGTGTGATAGCAGAGTTATGGGTAATAACGATAACGGTCATACCTGTTTCACGGCTTGTATCCTGAAGAAGTTTAAGAATCTGTTTACCTGTATTGTAGTCAAGAGCACCTGTGGGCTCGTCGCACAAAAGAAGCTTGGGGTTCTTGGCAAGAGCACGGGCAATTGAAACACGCTGCTGCTCACCACCTGAAAGCTGTGCAGGGAAGTTGTTAAGACGCTCACCCAAGCCAACTCTTTCAAGAACCTTTGCAGGGTTAAGTGCCTTTGCACCAATCTGAGTTGCAAGTTCAACATTTTCCAGTGCGGTAAGCTTGGGAACAAGGTTATAGAACTGGAAAACAAAACCAACGTCAAAGCGTCTGTATTCAATAAGACGCTTACTGTCATATTCGTTTATAAGGTCACCTGCAACGCGGACTTTACCGTCGTCACAATCGTCCATACCGCCTAAAATATTAAGAACGGTAGTTTTACCGGCACCACTGGCACCGACGATAACACAAAATTCGCCCTGTTCAACGTTAAAGGTAACACCGTCCGCAGCATTGATGACGATTTCACCCATCTTATATCTTTTATAAACAGAATCAAACTCAATAAAACTCATTTATTTCAGCCTTTCAAGTCATAATTTTTCAACATAAAGAATATTTTACATTATTTGTCGCAATTAGTCAATGAAAAAACCTATTAGTAATAAAAAGTTAACAATAATGATACTTTCATTATCACGCAAGGGATTTGTAAATTGCCTCCATTGTGGCAGACGCTACAGGTAGAGCCTCAGATGAACCCCAACCGCCGTTTTCCACAACTACAACAATTGCCACGGGACAGTTTTCGTTATCGGAAAAACCCACAAACCAAGAATGGGGCTTTTTATTATCCGAAACCTCGGCGGTACCTGTTTTACCGCACATAGAAAGTCCTTTGAATTTCTTGTCGCCATAATTGTTTTCTACTGTGTAACGCATCATGGTCTTAACTTCGTTTGCCACTTGGGGTGTTATATATATCCTACTTTCTGTTGTACCTTTTTCAACTACATATCCCGCAGGGGTTTTTATACTGTCAACAGTATACGGTAACACCGCTTCACCATTATTGGCAACCGCACCCAAAACTGTAAGCATATGATACGGGTTAACCAAGGTGTCATACTGTCCCACACTCGCCCAAGCCGTATCAGAAACACTTGCATCGGACAAATCAAATGTACTTGCCTTTGTTTGGGAGTTACCGAATTGGAAGGTCTGTCCGAAGCCGAATTCCATTGCTGTGGCACTGAGCTTTTCTTTGCCGAGCATTTTTGAAATTTCAGCGAAAGCTCCGTTACAGGAATTAGCAAAGCATTCCTCAAAATTCATTTTACCATGGGAGCGAGGACAAGTAACCTTTACCCCATCCACAATGGTTTCACCCTTACAGGTGTATGTGAAATTATCTATATCGCCTATATTTTCAATAGCGCTTGCGGTAGTTATTATTTTAAAGGTTGAACCCGGAGTATAAAGCCCGTCAATAAGTCTGTTAAGGTAAATACCCTCGTATTTGCCGTTTTTATTTTTTTCGATTTCCTCGGCAGAGGGCTTATTCTCAATATCATAATCGGGACTTGAAACGGAGCAAAGAAGTTCGCCTGTTTTGTAGTTATAGGCGGCAACTATACCCTTTCTGCCGTCAAGCTTATCGTAGGCTACCGCACTTACCTGACTGTCGATTGTAAGCACCACATCATTACCCCTGCCGTATTTTTTCAGAGAATAAATACCTGTTATGGGGTTATAACCTGTAAGGCTTGTTTTGTATGCGGTCTGCACACCCGAGGATATATAGCCTTCCGTATCACCCACAATATGAAGTGTGGAGCGTCTTATTCTTTCAGAATCGTTGTAAATACGTTTTTCATTTTCCGTATGGGCTAAAAGCTCACCGTTCCTGTCGGTAATATTACCCGCCGCAATAAAGCTTCCGTTTTCGTTAAGATGCTCGTTAGCTCTGAGGGTAGACCATTTTTCACCATTGGTTGCAAAACGCACTCCCAATATACTTAAGCCCACTGTTACTGCTACTACAAGCAACAATACCACAAAACCTCTTTTAGCGGTTGTCCTCATTGAGCCTCGCCCCCTTCCTCTGCTTCAAGTCGTGGCCTGAAGTTTGCAAAGGTACGCATATCGATCGCCTTGATATATGCTAGCAAACAGAAGCAACTGATAATACTTGAACCACCCTTGCTTACAAAGGGTAATGTAACACCCGTTAAGGGTAATAAATCCGTTATACCGAAAATACTGAGCATTGACTGGAATAACATCATAGCTATGGCACCAACACCCGCAATGGCATAAAAGGTTGACTTTGTTTTTCGGGCGTTGATTATTGCCCACACGGCAATTGCACAGTAAACCAAGGGTATTGTAAAGCCCATTACAAGACCGAATTCCTCGCAGACCACACCGAAAACCAAGTCTTCGGAGGCGGCAAAAACATTGCGCAATTCGCCATTACCAAGTCCTAAGCCGAAAAGTCCGCCACTTGCAGAGTATATGAGAGTTCTCGTCTGCTGATAACCGCCCTCATCCATAAACTCCCACACGTGAAGATAGGTGGAAAAGCGACTTGCCACGTAGGGCTTGAGTATGAGTATTGCAACAGCACCAAGAGCCGCAACACCGCAAACAAGCGACAAAGTTTTAACGTCACCCGAGCGCATAAAAGCTATAACAACAAATGTAAAAAAGAATATAAGCGCCGTACCGAAGTCGTACATCAGAAAAAGTTCACCCACACAAACAGTGGCAAAAATGATATACATTGTAAGATTTTTTATGGATTGTAATTTTTCAAGAGTTACGGCACCTGCGAAAATAAAGGCAATTTTCACCAGCTCGGAGGGTTGCAGGGAGATACCACCCAAAGAAATCCAGTTTTTTGCACCGTTGGTGGTTTCTGCAATAATAAGTGTTGCTCCTAATATAAGCACGGATGCTCCCGCAAGAGCCCAACGCATTGATTTAAGCGTGTCAATATTGCGCATTATAACTACCATAACACAAAAGCCCACAACACCGATTAACACCGCAAGAAATTGCTTGAGAACCGCACCGGGATAGATACTTCCCACAATAGCAAGTCCTACGGAGGTGAACATAAACCCAATCATTTCAAGTTCGAAATTATGGATTCTCAGAACAAAAGTGGCAAATAAAAAGTACAACCATTGCACCGCAATAAAGCCAAGATAGGTCAATAAAATCTGAGGTTGAATTTCACCATTCACAGATAAATTCAATAACATAGAGCAGATATTAAAAAGCCCTATAAGAATTAATACTATGCCGTAAGAGGGTCTTGCAACAAGTGAGCTTCTGTCTTTAATAAATTTATAACGTGCCTCGTGCAGAGTGTATTGGAGACCGCCTATGTCTATAACGTCACCGTGGTGCAGACGGGATTTTTTATCTATTTTTTCGCCGTTGACGCTGACACCTGATTTTGAGAAAGTGTCAAAAATCACAAAACCCCTGTTACGATACGCGAGAACCGCGTGAAGCCTTGAAACTGTGTCAAAAGGCAGTACCACGTCGCATTTTTTATTTCTGCCAAGGGATATTTCCCGGTCGTATAAAAACACTTCTTCGTCGGTTATGGAGTTTACAAGCTTACCCCTTACAGGGTCGGTAGTTTTCTTGAAAAACAGGGCAAGCAACATTCTTACAACTACGTATAAAACTATTAAAAGCATAAGATAACGCATACCCGAAGCCATCAATGTAACAAATGCTTCCAAAAGAATACCTCCCCTTTTACTAATCCTTCATATAATACCATATTTATTAAAAATAATCAACGCGATTAAACACCCGAAATGTTAAAGAATTGATAACAAAATGTAAATTAATGTTAATTTAAAGTTAACTTCTCAAACCTCCCTTGACTTAGTGCCTTTTAATAGGTTATATTTATAATAGCGATATTTGGGAGGTAATTAAAATGGCAATTACAAAATCACTTTACGGCACTTTGAACGGCAAAGACGTAAACGCATATATTATTGAAAATAAAAACGGCACAAGAGCACACCTTATTGAAAAAGGCGCTACTCTTGACAAATTCTTTATAAAAAATAACGAGGGCGAATTAATTGACGTTCTCGTAGGTCACGATACCCTTGACGGTCACGTTAACCGCTCCGATTATCAGGGCGTTGTTGTAGGTCAATATGCTAACCGTATCAAGGACGGCAAATTCTTCATCGACGGTGTTGAATACAACGTTACACTTAACGAAAAAGGTATCACAAGCCTTCACGGTGGCGGTGAATACAGCTCCGCAGTATGGAACACCGAAATCCTCGGTGACAACGCAGTTAAGTTCACATATTTCAGTCCTGACGGCACCGAAGGTTTCCCCGGAAACGTTGAGGTAAGCGTTACATACACTTTAAGCGACAACGATGAATTAGAACTTCTTTATAACGCCGTTTCCGACAAAAAGACAGTTATTAATCTTACCAAGCACGCTTATTTTAATCTTAATGGTACAGGCAGTGGTGATATTCTTAACCACACACTTACAATTAACGCAGACCGATTCACCCCCATTGACGAAATAAGCATTCCCACAGGTGAGCTTACACCTGTTGAGGGTACTCCCTTTGATTTCACAAGTGAAAAAACTATTGGCAGAGATATTGAAAATGACCATATCCAGCTTAAAAACGGTATGGGCTACGACCACAACTTCTGTATCGCAGATTATGTCGGAAGTCTTAAAACTGCGGCAATTGCAAAAGGTGACAAGAGTGGTATTGTTATGACTGTTAAAACTGACCTTCCCGGTATTCAGCTTTACACAGGAAACTTCTTTGACGGCACAATCCCTGGAAAAAACGGAATTCCTATGACAAAGCGTTGTGCTTTCTGCCTTGAAACTCAGGTTTTCCCTGATTCACCCAACCACCCCCAATGGCCCACCTGCATTTATGATGCAAATGAGGTCTACAACACACGTACTGTTTTCGCTTTTTCCAAATAATGCATTTGACTTGAATGCTATTTTTTGGTATAATGTGTTTTATGTTTGCAAAATCTTTTGAAAGGAGATGGATATTATGAAAAAAAGTGTAAAAATCTTATCATTTTTTCTTGCCGTAATTCTTATTTTCGGCTCTCTTTCCATTTCAGCATTTGCAAAAGAATTTGCACCTACAATTGATATTTCCAACCCCGGTATCCAGACCCAGTATCTTTACGATACCAATGACCCCTCATGGGTAAGAAAGCTCGCAGTTAAAGAGGATATGCTCTCTACTGATGGTATTTTTACTGAACTTGCCCTTTACCCTGTAACGGACTATCCTTACACAAACGATGCCAAGGGTTTCAATGCAGAGGTTGAAGAATATGTTGAGACATACACTCTCGATGAGGAATCTCAGCGTGCCGCTTACATATACTTCCTCGAACAGGTGGGTGCTCTTTCCATTATTTCCGACCCCTCCGCATCCGACAAATCCAAAGCAGACTGGCTTCGCCAACAGGGTATTATAATCACCGAGGAAGAAGAACAGGATCCAGACAAAATCCTTATGATAAGCGCACTTTACGCTTTGATGAAAAACGACCTTTACTACGTGTACACGGGCGAACATCTTACAATTCCCGCGGGAACTCCCCTTGAGGATGCGGTTGTTTTATACATAGCCGCTCTCTCGGGTAACCAATCCTCTCTTTCAGCTTTCATTTCTAAATTCTTCGGTTCAAGTGCCCTTGGTGATTTAGAGGATTACATATACTACACCTCTCTTATGGCGCTTTACACCAACGGCTATGTTTCCGCAACCGAAATCGTTAAACTTCCTCGCGAAGAGGTTTACAGACGAGTTGCCATTATGTCAATACGCAACTACGGACTTGCTATCGACTCCGAAACCGCCACAACTGAGGAGCTTCAGAAAAAGTACCTCACCGCTATGCTTGGTACACAGTACAGGGTTAAATTGGACCCCGAAACCCTTGAGAAAACTGCAAATAATCGCTCTGTTGCATATTACATTCTCCAGAGAATGGCTTATGAGGATGCTAAACTCACCATTTCACAGAACAAATACAGTTACGAGTCTTGTTTCAGATTAGTAACCCAGAAAACAGACCGATTTGACCTTGAAAACGAGTTTTATTCCGATATTCACGAATATAATATCTACCTCGAAAGCAAACGCGAAACAATTTCTGTTAACCCTACGGCTTTGGACACCAACTCCGTAATCACCATTAACGGAACTAAAATCCCTAGCGGTCAGTATGCAAAGGTTTCACTTTTAAATGTTGAAAAGCAGATACTTAACATTGTTTGTAAAAATACTGACAAAGGTGTTACGAAAACGTCTACCTACAAGCTCAACATTTTCCAGGGCACTACACCACCCCCTGACAGTAACTTAACGGGTATCATTCACCCCAACAGTACTACACAGTCACCATCGGGCGGTAACAATGGTAACAGTAACGCAAACGGCACTTATGCAGAGGTTACCCTTACCATTCCCGGGCTCCCCTACGTAAGCGGAATTAACGGTGTTGCCTCCAACCTTGCAGGTAAGATTTTATCCCTTAACGACAAAGGTCAGCTTGTTGACCAACAGGGCAACGTTATAAGTCAGACAACTTTCGAAACCCTCCCCGAGGGCTACAAATACGTGCTTACGGACGATGGTATTATACAAGCTGTTTTTGTAGGTGACACAACAGAAACCACCGACTATCTTTACGAAGATGAAGAAAAGGACGAACAGGCAAGAAAACTTGTAATTATTGTTTCATTGGTTGTTTGTGTTCTGCTTATACTCGCCTTGATTATCACCCTTATACTCACAAAGAAAAAAGGTAAAACCAAGGACGAAAAAACAAAGGCACGTAGAGCGAAAGAAAAGGCTAAAAAAGCTAAGCTTGAAGCAAAAGCGTCGCGTAAAAGCAAATAAAAATCAACAATGGCAATAATGTTCGTCAAGCGCGACATATTGCCATTGTTTTTATTAAATATATTTTTATTTTAAAAATTGTTCATATATTTTAAAAAAATATGGTATATAATGTTTTTATATAAATATAACACAATTCAAGGAGGGCTATTTATGGCAAACGAAAAAATCCTTATTGTTGATGATGATATAAATATCTGCGAACTTTTAAGACTCTATCTTGAAAAAGAGGGTTTTGAAACAGACGTAGTTACAAATGGTTTACAGGCAGTTGAGAAATTCAACTCAATTGCTCCCGACCTTGTTTTACTGGATATAATGCTCCCCGGTCTTGATGGATGGCAGATTTGCCGTGAGATACGCAAGACCTCTCAGACCCCCATCATTATGCTTACTGCAAAGGGCGAAACCTTTGACAAGGTATTGGGTCTTGAATTAGGCGCGGACGACTATATCACAAAACCCTTTGAAACCAAAGAGGTTATGGCAAGAATTAAAGCCGTTTTAAGAAGAAGCGGCGGTAAAACAAGCCCTGTAGATTCCGTAAAAGAGGTTTCTTACGATAAACTCACTATAAATCTCACAAACTACGAGCTTATTGTTGACGACAAGCCCATTGACACTCCCCCCAAGGAGCTTGAGCTTATTTTCCACCTTGCAAGCAACCCCAACAGAGTATACACACGCGACCAGTTGCTTGACGAGGTATGGGGCTTTGAATACTACGGCGACTCCAGAACAGTTGACGTTCACGTTAAAAGATTACGCGAAAAGTTAGAGGGCGTTTCCGATAAATGGGAGCTTAAAACCGTATGGGGCGTAGGCTACAAATTCGAAACCAAGTAAACTATATATGAAGTTAATAAAAGGCAAAAAAGGTGCTTTTTTCTTTAAGTACTTTATGATTTTTTCATCAATTGTCCTTGTGAGCTTTATTGTTATCGGCACGTCCTTTATGATATTGGTTACAAATACCCTTTTGAATCAGGTTTCTGCCGACACAAAAAACACCGCTTCAAACCTTGCACAAATGACAACGGAGCTTTTTAAATCCGATATAATCCGCGAAAATCCGGAGGCGGCAGTTGTGACCATGTGCAAGAACATTGAGTTCATAACCAGAAGCAAGGGATATGATGCTTTTATATGTAATAAAAACGGTGACGTTATAGTATGCTCCGAAACTCTTGATGATTTCTCCGTAAACGACAGTACAGTTTGCGAAAAACATGGTGATATAAAAATCCCTGCATTACAGGTTCAACGTGTAATGAGCGGTGAATTCAACGAATACTCGAAGCTTAACGGCATTTACGATACATACTACTGTGTATGTATGTCCCCTCTTTTTTTGGAGGATACCTTTGTGGGCTTCTGTGTTGTGAGTGCACCTATCAAGGATAATATGCTCACAAACGTGGAAAAGGTTTTTGTTATGTTTGTGTGTTCTGCGGCGGTGGCATTACTTCTTGTTACAGTTGCGGTTTCCTTTATGACGGAACGTATTGCAAAACCCATCAGAAACCTTGAAACTGCTACAAAATGTTATGCATCGGGTGATTTTTCTTACAGAGTCCCTGAGCTTAATTCCAATGACGAATTGGCTACGCTTGTTACCAAATTCAACACTATGGCAACATCTCTTTCACAGATTGAAAACTCCCGACGCAGTTTCGTTGCCAACGTTTCCCACGAATTCAAGACCCCTATGACCACCATAGGCGGTTTTATAAACGGTATTCTTGACGGTACAATCCCCCCTGAAAAACAGGATTATTACCTTAATATTGTTTCGGGTGAAATCAACCGTCTTTCCAAAATGGTTACAACAATGCTCAACATTTCAAAAATTGAAACAGGCAACGTGGATATGAATATAGAGCAATTTGATATTACCCCCAAGCTTGTTACAACCTTCTTAGGCTTTGAGCAACTTATATCTAAGAAGAATATTGAAATTGTTGGCTTTGAAGATTTGCAGTCTGCCACAATTCATGGTGACAGTGCTATGATTGACCAGGTTATATATAACCTTGCAGATAATGCGGTGAAATTCACAAACGAAGGCGGTAAAATCACCGTAAGTACAACTGCAGACAAAAACTACACCTACTTTGCCATTACCAATACAGGCAAGGGTATTCCAGAAAAAGAAATTGACAAGGTCTTTGAACGTTTTTATAAGGTTGACCAATCCCGAAGCACAGACGTTAAAAGCACGGGTCTTGGACTTTACCTTATCAAGAGCATAATTGACCTTCATAACGGCTCAATTACTGTTGAAAGTGAAGTGGATTCATTCACGCGCTTCACCGTTAAACTTCCCAAATAAAACAATTTTCTGCTTTACCGCAGAAACGGAGGAAAATATATGGACGATATTTACAACCCCAACGGCACAACTCCCGAAAACACTTCGGCAGAGAAAAAAGAACAAACTGACACAGAACAGTTTATTCCTCAAAACCCAATTCAACAACCGACTCCACAGCAGATGAATACACCTTTTTCTGCTCCACAACAACCTGTACAGACTCCCCCGATGTATTCAAATGCTCCCGCCGAGCCGCCCCGTGGTTATGCTCCTACACAACAGGGCTACGCACCACGTCCCCAACAACCTTTACAAAACCAACAACCTGTTTACTTTAATCCCAATGGTACCACTCAGCCCATGGCTCCCGTAGCGCCCCCCAAGAAAAAGAAGAAAAAGAAAAAAGGACTTGCAGGTAAAATTGTTTTTATAATTCTTATTTGTATCTCCATAATTACTTCTTCAATTGCTATCGGTGTGAGTATGTCAAACAATGGCGATTCAAATTCTCCTTCTATTCTGGATAACAATCCCCAGAACAATGACCAGACTGAGTCCCAAGATAAGTATGGCTCAGGCGCTACTCCTTCAGTTGAGGATTCCCCTGTTTCATTCTCCGAATATTCCGGCAAGGGTGCTATGACATCGGAGCAGATTTACAACCACGTTAAAGACATCAACGTAGGTGTTATCGTTTATGCTCACAGTCAGATTTCAGGCGAGGGCTCAGGTATTATTGTTGGCGAAGACGACACCAAAACCTACACCTACATTTTAACTGCCGCCCACGTAATATCCGACAGTGGCATTGAGGTGCAGATTCAGTTCAGTGACGAAACAGAATGTGAAGCTGAAATCATCGGTATCGACACAAAAACCGACGTTGGTGTTCTCAGAGTTAAGAAAACAGGCTTTAAAGCCGCTTCCTTCGGTAATTCAGATAATTTAACAGTAGGACAGAAGGTTTATGCAATCGGTAACCCCGGTGGTACTGAGTTCTTCGGTTCATTTACAAGCGGTATGATAAGCGCTATTGACCGTCCTGTTCCCACAAACAATACAACTTATGACCTCCCCTGTATCCAACACAATGCCGCAATAAACCCCGGCAACTCCGGTGGTGCATTGGTAAATGAGTACGGTCAGGTTATAGGACTTAACTCCTCCAAAATTTCAAGCACCGAATATGAAGGTATGGGCTTCGCGGTGCCTACAAACACAGTTCTTGACGTTTACAACCAGATTGTTTTATATGGTTACGTTACTAACAGACCCATGCTTGGCATTACCTACATCCCTGTTTCAGAGGACTATTCCTATTCCGCAATTGCATGGAAAAACGAGCTTCCCTATGGTTCAATTGTAATTGCTACAATCGGTGAAAATAGTGACCTCACTAACAATAACGTAAAAGTGGGCGATATTATTACCGCCGTAAACGGCAAAGAACTTGAAACTACCGACGTGCTTCTTGAAACTATTGAAAATGCAAAAGTCGGTGATAAGCTCAAGCTTACAATTTGCCGTGTAAACAACAACGGAACTATCGACACAACATTTGATGTTACAGTAAAGCTTGTTGAAGATAAGGGTAACAAAACAAATACCACCCCCGAACCCGAAACAACTCCCTTCGACAGTTATTTTGAAAACTTTGGTTATTAATAAAAAAGCCGCTTACCTCAGTAAGCGGCTTTTTCAATTAGGAATGAGGAGTTTCGGGACCTGCGGTCAGCAATTAAAATTGGAAACCAAGCCATCCCCTGAAAATTTACATTAAAAACGCCTCCTGCTACTGCAAGAGGCGTTTACCTTTTATTTATTCCATCTGTCAATATTTCCACGTTGCATTGCGCCGATTATTCTCTCGGGCACATCACCATATCGGGCGCTCAGCTCGTTTATGAGTAATTTTATTTCTTCGCGTTTTGTGTTTTCATTTGCGGGGCAACCGCTTTTAACAACGGGCAAATCAAGCCTCTCAGCCGCCGCCGTGACTTCTCTTTCTCTCACATATATGAGAGGTCTTATCATAGTTAAATCACGCCTTGAAAGGTACGTTACAGGGGCAAAACAGCCTATACGACTTTCCACAAGCAGATTCATCAAAAAAGTTTCGGCAGCATCATCAAGATGATGCCCCAGAGCTATTTTATTGCAACCCGCCTCCTTAGCCGCCTCGTGTAGAATACCGCGTCGCATTCTGGCACAAAGGCTACAGGGGTTGGGCTCTTTTCGTATATTGAAAATTATTTCATATAAATCCGTGGGCTTGATGATGTACTCAACACCATAATCATCGCACATCTTCTTGATTTCGGAAAAGTCGCCATCCTGATTGTTGAAACGCATATCAAGAGTAATGGCAACCACCTGAAACTCTGCAGAATAAAATCGCCTTAATTCGCAAAGTGCCTTAAGGAGCATCAGAGAATCCTTGCCACCTGAAATACCAACGGCAATTTTATCCCCATCACTAATCATCTTGTAATCATCTATAGCAGCACGGGTATGACTTAAAATTCTTCTCATAAAATACCTACCATATATTATGCATTAATAAAAAGTATTGAGGAAGCAAGCAGGGACTGAGCAATAAAATATGTAGCTATGTTAAACACCTTAAGGGGTTTGTTTCTTTTCTGTCCGCCGAACATAATAATACCCAGAGTAGCATCCGAAAGCATAAAGCAAAGGGAACCAATTGATAACACTAAAAAGGCTACAACACCATATTTACCGCCATTAAGCCAGAAATTAAGTCCCAAAGAGGAAGCTTTAACAAACATAGCCGCAAGGAGTCCGCCATAGATAATGCAACCAAATTTAAGTAAACCCATTGAAAAATTAACTTTTAACACCTTTACAAGGATAAGACCTATAGCATAAATCAAAACTACTACGGCAATTTCAATAAAATTAAACTGGTTATAATCCGCATTCACAACGGGTAGTGTTTTTACATAGGCAATAATATAGACTATATGACCTATCAGGAAACTGCAGAAACCTGTTGCAAAAGCTTTCTGTGAATTATTAAGATGTAAAAATAAATCACCAAACCAACCAAAAACAAGACCTACAAGCATCATAATAGCATAAGTGGACTTATTATTCGCCATATTCATACTAAGCACACCCATGCTCAAAAAAGAGGTGGCGCAAATCATTTTGAAAAATAATGATTTACGGCATATACCGGGCCATTGTGCTTTTAAAAACAATGGTACAAATATAATCTGCAAAACTATGCATAAACAAAATAGAATTTTAAGCAACATAAAAACACCTCAAATAATCCTATAAATATTGTACCATAAATATTTCTAAATGACAATATATAAAAACTCTCGGCTATTTAAACCGAGAGTTTTAGTTTAATATTTGAAGTCTTTTATGATAACGGTGCTTAAAAGCTCCTGTCTTTCAACACCAACCAAGCCGATGCCCACAACGTTGCCAGAGCCCTTGATGCTAACGTTTGCAAACTGATTAAGGCTAACTACCTGTAATGTGTTGGGGTTAAACTCAAGTTCAACTGAGCAATCGTGGTATCTGAGTGAGTACTCAATATCCTTCGCAAAAATTGTTACGATGGGATGGTAAACCGTGCCATCAATTTGTTGCTTTGACATAGGCGCAAATACTGCGCCTGTATAACTCGGGGAAACATTAGAGTTTTCGGCAATGGGTTCGGGATTATCCTCGCTAACGAGAACAAAGGTCATTTTAACATTACCATTAGGAAGAACCTTGTATGTATAGCTTTCTATACCATTGGGGTCTGTAAGATATGAACCTTTTTCACGGAAAAATACAGGGAACAAGGTCATATCCGCATCGCCTTTTTCGTGAACGTAGGGATTAGCACGTGCTTCATCCTCAGGAACGAAAACATCAAGACCCTCAACAAAGCTCAGAAGCTTATCCATATCTTCTTGAGTTACCTTTTCTGAACCTTCGCCAATGACTCTGTACTCCTCACCACCGGGAAGCTCCTGATATTCAATTTTAGTGAAACCGGGCTTGTCCGCTTTTGCCTTATTCATAACCATAGCATATATATTTACAATATCCGCTTTGGTTTTGTTGGTGTTAAGTAAATCATTTACAGTCTGTGTAACATTCTGATTTGTGTTACTCTGTTGCTGATTTGTATTGTTATTAACTACGGGGGTACCGTTGTTGTTCTGGGTATTGTTGTTTACGTTACCATTGTTAACATAACCGTTATTCACATAATCGCCGTTACCATTATCAGGAACAACCACCATATTGCCATTTGAATCCTGAATAACTATATTCTGATTATTGCCGTCGTCGTAGATAACCGCATCTTCTTCTGTTTTAATCAATGTGCCGTTTTTATTTTCATCGGCTATAACACCCACTATAACAAGACTTATATAACTGCTTATGGCGAGTAATATACTAAGCCCCACACATCCGATTATAAAACCAACTTTTCTTTTGCCTTTTTTCATAAGAACCTACCTTAAAATAATACTATACTAAGATTATCCTAAAACTGAAAAAAAGTCAATATCATTAACATTTATATAACAAAAAACAAACCATAAAAAAACCGACCCGCCTGAGCGAGTCGGTTATTTAATTAAATCTTAGTATACGAAATCGGTATACTTTGCATTAAACTGAAGTTCACCGTTAGCATTAATTGAACCATTAAGGTTAGCTTTCATATAGCCAACACCAAGGTGAGTAATGCTTATGAACTTGCCGTCTGCAGTCATTTCAGCTGTAATTGTATAATCTTTATATACAATTTCACCCTCAAGACTCTTAACGATGCTGATGTTTTTAGCTTCCTTCTCAACATCCTTATAGTCAAGGAATTCTCTTGTCATAAGAGGATAACCATCAGTATCTGCATAAGAGGGGTTAGTAGCATCTGCTAAAACGATAGTAACAACATAGTTTTCGCCGTTCTTCTGAGCTGTTGCGGATTTAATCCACTGAGCAGAAGCGTTACTTGCAGGCATTCTGTGCATAGCATCTTCAGAACCCTTTTCGTTGGTTGAAGGTGTTGCTTCGTCTTCTGTTGTCATAAAGCTCTCTAAGATAGGAACGATAACACTATCAAGAAGACCAAGACCCTCTATCTTAAGAGGTGTCTGCCAGCTAATCTTAGTGTAACCGGCAATACCCTTTGTATGGATATCGTTAGCTGCTTTTGAGTAGAATGCAAAAGGATCTGCAATAACGGGATCGTTTGCATCTGCACCTGCGTTACCAGCATCGCCTGCGTTACCAGCGTCGCCTGTGTTGGTGTTTGTGTTTGTGTTAGTGTTGGTGTTTGTGTTTGTGTTGGTGTTTGTGTTAGTGCTTGTGCCGGGAGTTGTGCTTGCACCAGGAGTTGACACGTAGCCGCCACCATTGTTAGTGTTGGTGTTGGTATTTGTGTCGCCTGTGTTACCTGCATCACCTGCAACGGGTGTACCGCCACCTACGAAGAGCATAACAACTGAAGCAACAGAAACTGCGTTTGTTGTGAAGAGTGTGAAGAGAAGTGCTATACTGAGGATGATAGCAATAACCTTCATATCAGCGTTTTTCATTTGGTATAATACCCCTTTCACTATGCGCCCCATTAGGGCAACATAACATTCTTTTTCAATAACCTAAGATTAACTCAAATTACCCAAAAAGTCAAGTATCTTTTTATTCAAATATTACACAATGTTTTAAATTCGTCAAAAAGCCGAAAAAATATTACATCTTTTGTGCATTCCATATATCCTTTGCATATTCGTTTATTGCACGGTCTGCGGCAAATCTGCCCGAACCTGCAATATTCATAAGGGACATCTGATTCCACTTCTTTTTATCCTTGAAGGTTTCGCGGACTCTCTTTTGTGCTCGTTGGTAATCTGCAAAATCAGCAAGAACCATAAAGGGGTCATGGTGAATGATTGCACTTGAAATATCCGAGAAATCCTTACCGTCGATTCCGCCACGTGAAATAAAATCAAGAACCTTGCGAATCTCGGGATTATTGTTGTAATAATTAAGGGGATTGTAGCCATTCTTTCTGAGGTCTGCCACTTCGTCAGCGTGCATACCGAAAAGGAACATATTGTCGTCCCCTACTGCCTCGTGAATTTCAACGTTTGCACCGTCAAGTGTACCAATAGTAAGCGCACCATTCATCATAAGCTTCATATTACCCGTACCGCTTGCCTCTTTACCTGCAAGTGAAATCTGCTCAGAAACATCTGCCGCAGGCATAAGTCTTTCTGCATTGGTAACGTTGTAATCCTCAACGTAAACAACCTTGAGTCTGCCTTTCACGTCGGGGTCCTTGTCAATCATTTCACCAAGAGCAAGAATCATACTGATAATACGCTGAGCAACATAATAACCCGGAGCCGCCTTGGCACCGAAAATATATGTTTTAGGAACAAAATCACCATCGGGATTTTCCTTGATAGCAAGATATTCGGAAACAATGTTGAATGCGTTAAGGTGCTGACGCTTGTACTCGTGAAGACGTTTAACCTGAACGTCAAAAATTGAGTTTGTATCAAGCTTAACGCCCGTTGTTTTATGAATATGTTTTGCAAACTCAACCTTGTTTGCATGTTTGATTTCTGCAATTTTTTCAAGAACTTCGTCATTATCCTTAAAATCAGCAAGTTTTGAAAGATGCTCTGCATCATAAACAAACTTATCGTCACCGAGGAGTTCTTTAATATACTCTGTAAGATAGGGGTTTGCCTGACAGAGCCAACGTCTGTGAGCAATACCGTTTGTAACGTTTGTAAACTTATCGGGTGTAAGCTTATAGAAGTCGTTGAAAAGTGAATCCTTAAGAATCTGGCTGTGAAGCGCGGAAACACCGTTTACACAGTGACAAGCCGCAACACAGAGGTTAGCCATACGAACCGCACCACCCGAAATAATAGCGGTACGCTCAACGTAGTCCGCATCGTGTGTGCTTTCCCACACGTATGCACGGAAGCGATTATCAATTTCTTTAATAATATCGTATATACGAGGAATGAGTCTTCTTACAAGTTCCTCGCTCCAACATTCAAGAGCCTCGCTCATAACTGTGTGGTTTGTGTAAGCGACTGTGTTTGTAACAAGTCTCCAAGCATCATCCCAACCGTAACCGCATTCATCAAGAAGAATACGCATAAGTTCGGGAATTGCCATTGTGGGATGGGTATCGTTAATGTGAATAGCAAGTTTTTCGGGAAGATTGTCAACTGTGCCGTATTCACGCAGATGATGACGGACAATATCCTGTATCGAAGCAGATACGAGGAAATACTGCTGACGAAGTCTTAAGGATTTACCCTCGGGATGATTATCCATAGGATAAAGAACCTTACTGATAACCTCTGCCATCGCCTGACGCTCCATAGAACGCATAAAGTCACCCTGATTAAAGGACTTCATATCGAACTCGGGTGCTCGTGCACTCCAAAGACGCAGAACACTTATAGCCTTGCCGTCCTTACCTGCAACGAACATATCATAAGGCACAGCCTGAATAACGTTGCCGTCCTCAATCTCCACATGGTGATACTGATTATCCCAGATTTCTTTAACTCTACCCTCAAAGCAAACGTTTACCGCACTGCTTTCGCGAGGAGCAAGCCATACTTCACCACCGGGAAGCCAGTTGTCGGGAAGCTCGGTCTGTCTACCCTCCACAAGCTTCTGACGGAAAATACCATATTCATAGAGAATCGAATATCCTCTTGCAGGATAGCCTTGTGTTGCAAGACCGTCAAGATAACAAGCCGCAAGTCTGCCGAGACCACCATTACCAAGACCCGCATCAGGTTCGCAATCATAAAGTGTGTCTAATTTTATATCGTAATCCTTAAGAACATTTTTAAATACATCCGTAAGATTAAGATTGTAAAGAGTATTCTTAAGGGAACGCCCCATAAGGAACTCCATTGAAAGGTAGCAGATGCGTTTTTTGCCCTCGTCGTCAACCTTTCTGGAGAACTCGGCTCTGCCCTGTGCCATCATATCACGTAAAATCATAACAATGGCTT
Organism: Acutalibacteraceae bacterium; assembly: GCA_045643685.1. GTDB lineage: Bacteria > Bacillota > Clostridia > Oscillospirales > Acutalibacteraceae > DTU089. The sequence goes on along the minus strand of JAZRFO010000088.1, from coordinate 1,164 downwards.
TATAGTACTGTTCGTAAGTAGCATTCTCGGTTGAAATGCCGAAATAATGAAGGAGTTTATTTTCAAGCATTTCTTTCGCTTGGTTCTTTGTAAGCTTATAATTCATACAAAACCTCCAAAAACTTTTATAAAAATATAGTATTTACACTATTCAATTATACATTTTACACTAAAAATGCACCAAAATCAACAGTAAGTAAAGGGAAAAGTGAATAATATATTATTACCATTTTTGGAACATTTAACATAAAAGTAAATATAGTTAGGAACGAGGAGTCAGAAGTGAGGAGTTCAGGGACCTGCGGTCGGCAATTATAATGTATAAAATATAAAAAAATACAAAAAACCGGTTGACATTTAGGTTTCGTTGTGATAATATACTTAGGCAATATGCAGAGATACCGAAGTGGTTATAACGGAACGGTCTTGAAAACCGTCGTACGGCAACGTACCGTGGGTTCGAATCCCACTCTCTGCGCCACCTCTTTTGAGGACAATTGAATATCCGTATTCAGTTACCAATGCAGAAGTACTCAAGTTGGTGACGAGGCGCCCCTGCTAAGGGCGTAGGTCGGGAAACCGGCGCGAGAGTTCGAGTCTCTCCTTCTGCGCCAGAAAAATAACCACTCCTTTGGGTGTGGTTTTTTTTCTTGTTGTATAAAAAGATCTCGACCCCGAGCAACGAAGGCGCGGGCAAGGAGCACGACCGCCGCCGGTGGCGGATGCAGGGAGTGCGAGTTGGCGCAGCGGTCAAAATCGTTAGCGACGAACAGGAGCGACCAACGATTTTGGGCACCGCAAGAGGGGTTGCAAGCAACTTCGAGTCTCTCCTTCTGCGCCAAATAAAAAGGATATCCTACGGGGTGTCCTTTTTATTTTTTGTTCAATAAGTTGGCGAAAATAATCCGAAACAGTTTTTTGAATGCATATTTTCGCCAATCTATTGTTAAAATACTCGTGAATCCGTCAAGGATTCACTGCGTTTTGTGAAGTCGGAGGCCAAGCGGTCTTAGGAACAAAGTTGGTCTGCAACTCCTTGGCTCACAGAACGACATGGCTACGATCCGACTTGAAAATAATCCGAAACAGTTTTTCGAATGCGGATTTTCGCCAATCTATTGTTAAAATACTCGTGAATCCGTCAAGGATTCACTGCGTTTTGTG
>JAZRFO010000087.1:0-3617 GCA_045643685.1 Acutalibacteraceae bacterium | reverse complement strand
TAATCTCCTTCCCCGAAGCAAAGGGTTATTACGACGCGGAAAATTATAAAATAACAGTAAAAAAATCAAATAAAAAAGTCTTTGAAAAAACTGTTATTTCAGAGTACGTAAGAGCAACAAACGAGGATGTAAAAGTAAACCTCGGTAAACTTCCCACAGGAACCTACACCGTAAAAATCAACTCCTACTCCCCATATGCCAAAAAAGGCCAGGTATTAAAAGGAACAATAGCAATAAACTAATAAAAACACCCGACGGAAGTTCAATCTTCCGTCGGGTGTTTTTTCAAATCATCCGTAGCGGGGTTATCTATTAGTTCACCATCCTCGGTAAATCGTGAACCGTGACAGGGGCAATCCCAGGAATGCTCCTCTTTGTTGTATTTCAAGGCACACCCGAGATGGGGACATCGCGGTGTGGTTGGGGTAATAAGTCCGCAAACAGAGTGAAAAACATTGGCAAATAATTTGGGATGAAACACCGACCGACTTGGTGCAAAAACATCCTCACAAGGATTTTCTACCCCTGTTACCATATCGCTCAGAACATCAGCTGCTACAACGGATGAGGTTATTCCCCATTTATTAAAGCCCGTTGCAACGTAAATATCCTCAGAAAAATCAGAGTATTTTCCTATATAGGGAATGTGGTCAAGGCTCATACAATCCTGTGTAGCAAAGCGGTATTTTATTTCTTTGTCGGGATAATTTTGTCTGCAAAAATCTTCCGCTATTCTGTAACCTTCACTGTTTTTACCCGTCCTGTGACCGCCACCACCAACCAAAAGTAAGTTTTTATAATTCCTGAAAGATAGGCTCTGCCCATTATCCTCAAGATACATTCCGTTTATATTTTCGGGACTATCGATTGCGACAACGTAAGAACGGTCCTGATATAATTTAAAAGAGTAACCCCCATGCTTGTTGAGTATAGGGAAGTGGGTTGCCACAATAATTTTCTGTGCCGTGACACTACCCTTTTCACATCGGACTTTGTTGGGCATAAACTCAAGCACCTTGGAGTTTTCATATATTTTCAGACCCTTTGCAACGCCAAACAAAAACTTAAGGGGGTTAAACTGCCCCTGACCCGCTATTTTTACGGCTCCCGCACACTCCACGGGCAAGGGTATTTTGTCAATAAAATCCGCTTTAACACCTAAAGATTCATAGGCTCTGATTTCATCGTAAATTTTTTCAGTATCGTCAGCAGAGTAAATATACGCATCCTTTTCCTCAAAATCACAGGAGATGTTTTTTGACATTTCCCGTATTTTTTGGAGTGCCGTTTTATTTGCCGAAAGATACTGTTGTGTCTTTTCGGTACCGTAAGTTTTTATAAGCTTATTATAAACGAGTCCGTGTTGAAAAGTGACCTTTGCAGTGGTATTTTTGGTAGTACCCGAGCCTATACTTTTTGCCTCAAGCAATACACAGTCCACTCCACGCTCACTTAATTCCTTAAGACACATTACCCCTGCAAGACCGCCACCCACTATGACCACCTGAGTTTTAATATCTTCGTTTAACTGAGGAAAACCCTCGTTTTGTGCCGTTGCACTCCATACAGAATTCAAAAAAACACCTCTTTAAGCAAATACTGTCGCCAATTTAAGTATGTGCAAAAAGAAGCCAAAAATGAGTGCCTTGTTTACACTTCCCAAGGCACTCATTTTTAATAATCTATATGTTCAATTGTTTTATCAACCGTTTTTCAATATCAAGCCCTTCCTCGATACATTGGTTATACTCCGCCTTATTTTTCAAAATAAATTGCACCGCTTTGTGCAAAAATTAACGGGGGTAAATCCATACCCTTTTGCTCGGGAATTCTTGAAGCAATTGCATAATCGTGAAGTTTACTGTAAAAGAAACCCGGTTCAAAAACCACGTGGGCGCACAAAAAGCCTTCTTTTTCAACAGGAAGTGTAACAGTATAATCCTCTTTTTTCTTAGCCGTATAGCTAAAGCATTCACCATCTGAATTGAATACTATTAATTTATGGTTTTTGTGAAGTTTTTTAACGTTTATTGTAACTGTTGTGTTTTCGGTAAGTTTAACGGTATCACCAAGAATTCCCTCACCGCTTTTTATATCAATAAAAGTTGTGCCCACTTCAAAACATATTGTTGTATGCCCTTTAACAATGGCATCAAGTATATCCTCGGGGGAATTGGACTTTGCGTAAACATAAGTAACAGGCCATGTCAAAAGATTTGTTACAACGTAATCTTTATGATAATCGCTACCGCCCACTACAGGGAGTTTATGACCGTTTCTTAACTGCTCGTGCCACCACTGGGTACATTCAAGGTTATCAAAATGTGTTGGTGCGTTCCAAACCTCAAGAACGTCCACATCCGCGGCATTCTTTTCCCATCTCCAAGGACATTGCTTACAATGGGGGTGATTCATACAAATCGTAGCACCACGTCTTTTGGCCTCGTCTTTTATTCTTAAAAAATCCTCGTAGGTTTCGCAGGTGTCATAATCCACTTGGTCTATAACGTCCTTAACGCCCCACATATTACAATGACCGCCGTGTTTTGAAAGCTCCGCGCCGTAAATCAGGGTAAGACCCTCAACTTCGGGAAATTCTTCACAATTGACGTTATGGTCGGTAATCATAAGAAAATCAAGTTTATTTTTCTTTGCTTTTTTAATAATCTCCTCAAGTGTTAAAGCACCATCAGAAGCCACTGTGTGAGAATGGGTAACACCCACGTACCATTTATAGCCATTGTAATTCATAGATTTTCTCCTTTGAATTTATTTTTATATTTAAAGTATAATAGCCATTAATTTTTTTGTCAATTAATGGCTACTTAAAATAAAAAATATTAATGATTGTTTACTCGTTTTATGAGTATTACGCCCTTTGTCAATAACAGTAAAAACGCAATAATCAGAGCGTAAGCCTCCCTTGTTAAAGCTAAAAACAGTACGATTAAAATATTAAGCACCACGGAAATCACTGTTAAAGCTTTATTTCCCTTTTCCGCTTTTGATTTTGTAAGTATTATTTTTACAATTCCTACAACAAATAGTAAAATGAACATAACCCAGTAAAAGCCTATATTTATGTGTGCGGTTTCGGTATAATTCAGTAAGCTTACCGAGTAAATAAAGCCCTCAATGGTATTGGGATACAAGGGTAAAGCTATTAACATCAAGGAAAATAAATCTACAATACCAAATAGCCAATCGCACAAATTCTGAATATTTCTTTTATTCTCCTTTTCCGCAAGAAAAATCAATTTTTCGCCCGACAGTAAATCGTCAATTGAAACTTCAAAAAACTTGGATATATCCTTTAAAGACCCTATATTGGGGTAACCTCTGCCCGACTCCCATTTTGAAATCGCCGTTCTTGAAACGTACAGGCTTTCTGCCAATTCCTCCTGTGTAAGTCCTTTGTTTTTTCTTAATTCCTGTAGCTTTTCATTAAATTCCATTTTAATTTCACCTGTTCATCTTTTAAAAGAAATTAATGCAAGACCCTTGTAGCTGTAATATAACCCACCGCTTAAAAGCAGCGAGCCCACAATATCCGTCACCCAATGTACGCCGGAAATCAGTCTGCCCAATACCATAAATGCCGAAAAACCTATAACCAC
>JAZRFO010000086.1:0-12569 GCA_045643685.1 Acutalibacteraceae bacterium | reverse complement strand
TGTGACGGTACTGTTAAATCAATCAACGCTCCCAAGGGTTCTACAGTAAACACAGACGATGTTCTCGCAGTTATCTGATTGAAAGGATAATATAATGGATATCAGTGCAATTTTAATTAACTTATGGGAACAATCGGGTTTTAACCTTTTACAGTGGGAAAACCTTGTTATGATTGGTGTTGCAATCGTTTTCCTCGTACTTGCTATTAAATTTAAGTTCGAGCCCCTCCTTTTAGTTCCCATTGCCTTTGGTATTGTTCTCGCTAACCTTCCCGGTGCCGACCTTATGTTGGATACTACTGGTGGTGAGTTAGGTGCCATAGGTGCAGAAGCCGTGTCGGGTGCTCATTGGTACGACTCGGGTGTTTTACGAATTATTTACGTTGGTGTTAAATCCGGCCTTTTCCCCTGTCTTATTTTCCTTGGAGTCGGTGCTATGACAGACTTCGGCCCACTCCTTTCAAATCCCGTAAGCCTTCTCTTAGGTGCGGCAGCTCAGCTTGGTGTTTACGCTGCATTCCTTATTGCTATCGGTTCAGGTCAGTTTAATGCTCAGGAAGCCGCTTCCATCGCTATCATAGGTGGTGCAGACGGTCCTACAGCAATCTTCTTAACATCAAAACTTGCACCCCACCTTCTTGCTCCCATCGCTTTGGCGGCTTACTCTTATATGGCTCTTATTCCCATTATTCAACCGCCTATAATGAAGGTTCTTACAACAGAAAAAGAGCGTAAGGTTGAAATGAAACAGTTAAGAAAGGTTTCCAAAACAGAGAAAATTATTTTCCCTGTTGCCGTTCTTATCGTATGTGCACTTCTCCTTCCTTCAGTTGCTCCCCTTCTCGGTATGTTGATGCTTGGTAACCTTTTCCGTGAATGCGGTGTTGTTGACAGACACAGCGACACAGCACAGAATGCACTTATGAATATTGTTACAATTCTTTTGGGTATTTCAGTTGGTGCTACTGCAAACGGTGAAGATTTCCTTCAGCTCAAGACTCTCCTTATTGTTGGTTTAGGTCTTGCAGCATTCTGTTGTTCAACAGTCGGCGGTGTACTTTTAGGAAAAATCCTTTACGTTGTTACTAAGGGTAAAATCAATCCCCTTATTGGTGCCGCAGGTGTTTCCGCAGTACCTATGGCGGCTCGTGTTGCACAGAACGAAGGTAGAAAGTATAATCCTACAAACTTCCTTCTTATGCACGCTATGGGTCCCAACGTTGCGGGTGTTATCGGTTCCGCAGTTGCTGCAGGTTTCTTACTTGCTGCATTTGGCCCCGGCGGTATATTCTAAAAACAAAAAGATGTTCCGAGCATTTTTGCTCAGAACATCTTTTTTATTTATGCCGTTTTAATTATACGTTGTTGTTTTTAACTCTTTCCATAAAATCAGAACAAGCGGGAACAACGAATTTTATACCTTTTTCTATAATCTCAAACGTACTTTCAGTTACGTACTTACACTCGCCGTCCACATTAACCGCGGCGGGTTTTTCACTTTTAATATTGATTTTTTTACCTCTTTTGAAAGTGGTAATATCCCAATCGAGATGTTCACCCTTTTTGTACTTGCTTATAAGCGGAAGAAGTTTTAATCTTATACCTCTTTTTTCGAGTATAACAAAATCAAGAAGTCCGTCATAAGTAAGCGCCTTAGGTGCCGCTTTATAGCCACCACCATACCAACGTGAGTTAGCACCTACACAAAAAAGAACGTTTTGTGTAAAAGGTTCTCCATCATCAATAGTAATTGTAAATCTGCTTTTCATCTTACCGATAAAGCAATAGAGCAACGAAACCGTATATGCTAACTCGCCCGAAAGGAACGGGAATTTTTTGAAGTATGCCTGTTTTGCACAAACCTCTGCATCAAGACCCATTGAACACTGATTTATGGCGTACTCATCACCACATTTAATAATATCAAAATCCATAACGGTGCCATTTACGTGGTCGGCTATATTACGTAAGTCTTTTTTGTCACCGAAAATACGTATGAAGTCGTTACCGCTTCCTAAGGGAAATGCTGCAACCTCCGCATTTTCTTTACAGGCGCAGGCGTTAACAACCTCGTAAAGAGTACCGTCACCGCCACAAGCATATACACGTATATGTTCGCCCTTATCCACTTCTTTTTTAGCGTACTCATAACCGTCACGGGGGCCTTCGGTTACGTGTATTTCGTAATTTTCTATGCCCATTTCGTTCATAGTCTGTTTTATTCCCTCTGCGCAACGCTCGTAGGAAATACCCTTACCACATTTGGGATTGATAATAAAAAGGTGTTTCATCTGAATCCTCCGATTTGGATTATTTTAGATTTAAATTATTTAAAATACATATAAAGTCGGCATTTAATCATACCGTTATAAAGCTTCCTGCTTTTATCTGCCTTCCTACCGAAGCAATTTTCAAACTCCTCGTCAGGAGTAATTACATAATAACTCCATCCGTGTTGTCTGTCAAAGACTTTTCCCATCTGACGATAGAGGTTTTCTGCTTCCTGTAAATCAAGAAGTCTTTCGCCATAGGGCGGGTTACAGATAACTGTACCTCTTTCGCTGTATTTTCTGAAATCTTTTATATCACGTTTTTCAAAGTGAAGTTTTTTGCCTATGGGAAGTCTCGAAGCATTTTCCATAGCAATTTTTATTGCCTGTTCGTCAATATCCGAACCGTAACCCACAAAATCTGTATCAACCTTTTCAAGACTTATTGCTCTTTCGCGCTCTTCTTTCCAGATGTTTTTGGGTAAAACATCGAAACGCTCGGCAGCAAAATGACGGTTAAGTCCGGGAGCTATGTTATGTGCATACAATGCACCCTCAATAAGCAATGTACCGCTACCGCACATGGGGTCATAAAGTGTATGATAATGGCGGAGCTTTGCAAGGGCACAAATAGATGCCGCAAGGGTTTCTTTAATAGGTGCACCATTCTGTGAAAGTCGGTAACCTCGTTTATGAAGTCCTGCACCTGTTGTATCTATAAGAAGTGTCGCCTCATCATTCATAAGTGCAAACTGAATCTGATGAACGGGGCCTGTTTCATTAAACCATGAAATACCGTATTTGGATTTAAGTCTTTCAACCACCGCTTTTTTTATAATTGCCTGACAGTCGCTTACACTGAAAAGAGTGGATTTAAGAGAATAACCTTTTACGGGGAAGGCATCATCTTTGCCAATCCATTCTTCCCAAGGAAGATTTTTTACACCCTGAAAAAGCTCTTCAAAGGTTTTAGCGGTAAATGAGCCGATATGAATCTGCACACGCTCAGCAAAGTGGGAGCAGATATTGACTCTTGCCAACATATTTTCATCGCCTGAAAAAAGCACTCTGCCGTTTTGTGCATTTACATTTTCGGCACCTAAAAAGCGGAGCTCATCAGCAATTATTCCTTCAACGCCTAAAAGACAGGGAATTACAAAATTTATTTTCATTTCAATTTCCTTTCAATTCCATGGTAAACCAGAATTCTACACCGTTTTCTTTGTTTTCAAAACCGCATTCACAACCGTGATTATCAATAATGGATTTAACGATTGAAAGACCTAAACCGAAACGACCTTCCTTACGGGAGTGGGCTTTGTCCGCACGATAAAATGATGTAAAAATACCATCTTTGTCTTTATCGTCGATTTTGCTTCCTGTATTAAATACATTTATCTTAATACAATTGTGAATTTTTTCTGCGGTAATTTTTATAATTTTTTCGTCCTTTGCGTGACTACACGCATTGAGTACAATATTTGAAAGCACCGTTCACATCTGTTTTCTGTCGGCAAAAGCGCTGCAATCAACTTCATCATAAATAAGAGTTATATCCTTTTCTTCAAAAATGGGTGCCATACCTTTGAGAAAATCTTTGATATACTCATTAACATCAAACTCAATTTTTTCGGGCAGCTTACTTCCCGAAGAATAGAGGGACTGCTCCAACATATTAATAACAAGGTCGTTCATTTTATCGGACTCACCCATTATAATATCGCAGTATTCAGAGGCACTTGCATTTTCGCCGTTGAGATTCATTTTAAGTCCCTCTGCATAGCCCCTTATTATGGCAATTGGGGTTTTCAATTCATGAGATGCGGATGACACAAAATCGCGACGCATTTTTTCAAGCTGACGTTCTTTTTCAATATCCGCTTCCAATTGAGCGTTCTTTTCACGAAGCTCCGTAAGAGCACTGTCCAAAGACTCAGAAACTTTATTGATATTTTTGGCAAGTGTTCCGATTTCATCTTTTCGGTCAATGGTAGTTTCAGACGAAAAATCAAGGTTTGCAATTTTCTCCATAACCTCATTCATCTGAATAAGGGGTTTTGTGAAACGCCTTGAATAGTCAAAAATAAACACCAACGCCAACAAAAGAGTAATAACTGTAATGGTTGTGGTAACTCTTGTAGCAAGGTTTGCGTTTTCCTGAATAGGGTCTTTCTGGGTGGTAATTTCTATATGGTAGCCATTTTTAAAGGTTTTACCATAAAGAATATATTGGGTTGAACTTCCCTCGGCACTTACTACGTTAAAATAACTGCCGTCATCATTTTCTTTTCGGCTTATAATATTAAGCTTATTGCCCGAAACGAAATAACCGCCACCTTCATAAAGATAATTATCAACAGGGTCGTAAAGGTCGATACTGACCCCTTCTTCCCTTTCAAACTCAGAAAGAAGCAAAAAGTAATTATCCCCTGATTGTTCCACCTGTTGTGCCATTGAACGCAAATCACGTTCAATATTCCATATATAAACAGATTCAAGAAGTTGGGAGTTCACAACGGAAATACCTATTAAACAAACTGCCATTATTGCACCCACTTCAAGGAAAAATCGCAGTCTTATGCCGAATTTACGTTGCTTCATACTCTCCCACCTTTCTTAATACTTATTTAATTTATAACCCGTTCCGTAGACCGTAACTATATTTTTATTGCCCCATTCTCCCAATTTAGTACGAAGACGGGCAACGTGGGAGTCAACGGTTCTTGTATCGCCGTCATAGTCCACTCCCCATATTTCGTCAAGAAGCTTGTCGCGGGAATACACCCTGCCGGGAGATTTGCAAAGCTTATATAAAATGTTGAACTCTTTAAGAGTTAACTCAATCTCCTCACCATCAAGATACACTTCGTGAGCACCTTTTTTGAGTATGAGGTTTTTTATTTTAATATCTTCGTCATCAACGCTTTCTTTTTTAGGTATTTGTACCGCACCGCGTTGTAACAAAGTTTCAACCCTTCGTGATAAAACTGCAAGTGAAAAGGGCTTTGTGACATAATCGTCCGCTCCGCTTTCAAAACCCATTATCTGGTCAAAATCCTGCGACCGTGCAGAAACTAACATAACCGGTATACCGCTTGTTTCGCGGATTTTACGGCAAACCTGCCATCCGTCCACTTCGGGCATCATAATATCAAGCATAGCAAGGGCAATATCAGGCTCGGTCTCGAAAATCTTTATAGCTTCCTCGCCATCCTGAGCCTCAAGCACAGTATGACCATTTTTCACAAGACAATCGCCTATTAACTTCCTTATAAGCTCTTCGTCATCTGCAACAAGAATTTTTGCCATTATTTCACCCCGTTATTTTGAATTAGAAATTACTTTACCCTCTCTATACGGACAAACTTTAATACATATTCCGCAAACGGCGCCTCTGCCGATATGTTGGAATTGTTTTTTCATATATTCACTGCAGACTGCAGGACTGAATATTTCTTCTCTTTTAATACCTATTTCATAAGATTTGCCGCTGATAGCACCCGAGGGACAGGCTTTAACGCATCTGTCACAATCAGTACAGATTTTCTCGGTAAATTCACCTTCGCCCTCCAATGGACAATCGGTAAAAAGAGTGCCGAGTCGTACCCTTGTACCATAGTTTTTATGGATGAAAAGTGAATTTTTGCCTATTCCTCCAAGACCCGCTTTACGTGCGGCTTCCTTGTGAGAATACCTACCATTAAATGGTGTGCCGGGCATACTCTGTGATGCGGCAACAGTTATATATCTATATCCCTTACTCTGTAAAAACAAGCCTGTTTCAAGCAACATACGGTCAATAAATGCATTAACTGACCTGTAATGATTAAAATATGTAGGCGTGGGCGCACCATCAATTTCCTCGATTATGGCATCACTTAATCTCACAACAATACTGACGGCGTATTTAAGGTCACCTGTATCGGAATTGTCCACACAGGCAAAACCCACGTCACTGACACCTTTGGAAAGCAAAAAGCTTTTAATTTCTTGTTCAAGCATTTTCGACCCTCATTTTTTCCATACATAGAAGGACTTTTTCGTTAGTTTCTCTACACTCGTTATAAAAGCAACGATTGTTTTCAAAGTCTGTTATAAAGTTATAGGCACTCTGAGCCTCGTTACCCATATGATATTTTTTGTCAATATCGGGTACAAGCTCGGTTTTTTCGCCTTTGTTGTTGTACAAATAAATATTATCTGTTTGCGATATGCTTCCGATTGTAATTGTACCATCATCACCCATAATCTGTGATGGAGCTCGGCTCTGACCTGTTTTTGAATAAACAATGGTTACTATTTTATCTTCATACACAAAAGCGGCACTACCGCAACCATCGGCACCTGTGTGAAGAAAATGTTGCACGGGTACTATTTTCTCAGGCATACCGAATAAGTCTACCGCAGGATAAACACAGTAAATACCCAAATCGTTAAGGGCGCCTGTTTTCATTTCAGGGTTGAAAATGTTGGGTAATTCGCCCCTTTTAAGTGCGGCATATTTAGAAGACAGTTGGGAAAAATCCAATGTAGCACTTCTTATAACTCCGATATTGTCAACAGCATCCTTTAAAATCTTACGTGCAGGTAAATGCATATACATAATGGCTTCAAAATAAATAACGCCGTTTTCATCTGCAAGACGGGAAAGCTCTTTATACTCGTCAAGTGTAATTGTAATGGGCTTTTCGCATATCACGTGCTTTTTATTTTCAATAAGGGCTTTGCATTGCTCGTAGTGACAGGAATTGGGGCTTGCCACATAAACCAAATCCGTATCCGAGGAAAGAAGCTCTGAAAAATCACAAAACACCCTGTTTGCCCCTGTCTTTTTGGCAAAGGCTTCGCCCTTTTCTTTGGAACGGGAATACACACCATCCAGAACAAGGTCTTCTACAAGACTTGCACCTTGTATAAATGATTCAGTTATCCAAGATGTTCCTATAACGGAATATTTAACCATTAATTATCGTCCTTTTTAATATGTTGATTTATGAAATCCTTTGATAACATATTTTTTACGAAACGTACTGTCTGCGACGCTCTGTTGTGAGGAAGAATATTCCATTCGCTTTCACTTGCAGCAGTAATGCCGTATTCCTTTAAAATTTCACAGAAAAACACTGTGGTTTTAAGGAATTTGGCAAAATCCTTGTTATCATTGCCGTTCCATGCAGTATCAGCTACCGCAATCCAACGGGGGAAACACATTTTTGTAAGGGTTTCAAAATCCCTTATATATTCAGTCCACACAGGGGATTCTATACCCACAACCGAAGCGGCACCCAAGGATGTCATACCCTTTATTTTACGGGGATTATACATATAAACACCTTTAAGAGAGTGCATACCATGGGGATAATCAGCATAATAGGGAGTAAAGCTTTCAACTATAACGGGATTGCCTGCATTAGCCCAGTCAAGAGAGGCCTTAGTTCTGTCAAGCCACCAGGCAACTGTAACATTATCTTTTTCGATATTTCCGCCCCTTATGGCTTCATTCCAACAAATTGTTTTCTTGCCCTTCTTTTTAAGGTGAAGGGAAACTTCGTTAACAAGCCAACCGTGAAGCTCCTCGGTATTCTTAAGGTTTAATTCTTTCACTTTTGCCTGACACTTGGGGCATACATTCCACTTGTTTTTGGGTGCTTCGTCACCGCCAATGTGGAAATACTTGCTTGGGAAAATCTCACATAATTCATCAATTACGGAGTATATCATCTTTATGGTTTCGGGATTACCCGCACAAAGAATGTCATTAAACACACCTGCGGTGGTTTTAGGCTCAATCTTTTCGCCTGTACAGGAAAGCTCGGGATAAGATGCGATTACTGCAGAGGTGTGACCCGGTATATCAAACTCGGGAATCACATCAATATGTCTTTCGCGACAATATTCTACAATATCTTTAAGTTCCTGTTTAGTATAATAATGGGCGTATGGGGTTTTATCGTTTTCGCCCCTACCAAAATCGGATGAAGGTCTTACAGAGCCTATTGTTGTAAGATTCGGATATGAATCAATTTCAACCCTGAAGCCCTGGTCATCGGATAAATGGAAGTGGAATTTATTGAATTTAAAAAGAGATGCGGCATTAACCATCTTTTTAATTTCTTCCACGGTGAAAAAATGACGGCATGAGTCTATCATAAAACCACGATAGTAAAACTCGGGCTCGTCATATATATACACAAAGGGCAGACAACCGCGATGATTCATAAGAAGTTGTTTAAGGGTAACGTTTGCATAATATACCCCTGCTTCGTCTGCCGCTTCAATTGAAACACCTGTAGCATCAATCTCAATACGGTAACTTTCTTTTTGAGAAAGCAATGGGGTAATTGTGGTTTTAACCGCAGGCTCAGTACCCACTTTAAAACGGTAATAACCGCCTTTAAGCTCTAATTTCTTAGGCTCGGGACAAAGATACATATACAAACCTCCCATTATATAATTACACATATTAATGATACTATTTACCGCCCTAAAATGCAAGAAAAAGTTTGCATTACACCTGGTTTTATGGTACATTATTTACAGAGGTGAGGCAGATGAAAAAACGTTTTGTAAAGCTTATTGTTATAATGGGCGCACTTGTATTATTATGCTCCTGCGGTAAAATAGATGGGCTCGATATTTTCGGCACTACCGAGGACAATTATACTTACGAACCCTCCTCAACAACTGCCCCCTATGTATATCAGACACAACAGGCGGATGTTTCCTATTATACCCAAGTTCCCCCTACATCATATACAACCTTTGTGGTTGACACCGCTACTCCGACCGAACAGGTTACCGAAAATTATGTAACTCAGCAAAGCCCTGCCTTTGAGCCAACCGAAACCCCCTCAACCACCGAAAAGGTTTATGAAAAAACAGGCGAAATGGCATTCAGCGACAGTGCAGATAATAAATATATTAAAGCAATTACAACCAAGTATGGTGTAAATGCCGTAAATCTTGTGGCTCTTTACACCGTACCTGACAATGACGGCAATATTGTTCTTGAATTTGACGGTTCAACGGACAGTAATGGTAAATTAATACGCAACAAAGATACCTTAATTGCCATATACTCCATAGATAAAAATTTCAACTCCAAACGAGCAAGTGAAAAGCTTTCACTTAACGAGTATTCCTATGGTGAAATGAAGGTTATGTTCTTCACTACCACCACACATATAATGCCCGAGTTTGAAGCAAAACTTAAGGGGTAAAACCTTTGATTTTATTGACAGCGGAAAGCTTATGTGTTAAAATGCAAAATACAAAATTCAAAATGCAAAATTTCGGGGCAAAGCCGATTATAATGCTGACGCAGTCCCGAAATTATTCATTATTCACTATTCATTATTCACTAAATATGCAGGGGTGGCGGAATTGGCAGACGCGCTAGATTCAGGTTCTAGTGAAAGCAATTTCATGTGGGTTCAAGTCCCATTCTCTGCACCAAAATAAAGAATCTGCTTTTTGTAGGTTCTTTATTTTTATGTTATAAAAAAGTAATCGGGACTTGAACCCCCTCGCCGAAGGCGAACATAATCGGGTGTTCGCGTAGCGAATGATGGGCAGAGCCCATCAAGTCCCATTCTCTGCACCAAAATAGAGGATTCACTTTTTGTGGTTTCTTTATTTTTTGTTGCAAAAATGGTGTAAATATGGTAATCTTAATTTATAAATTTCTCAGGAGGTTAATATGGCTAAAACTAAACCTGCTACCGACACAATCGGTAAAAAATACGTTCCTAAAAAAGAAGTCCGCGCTTACGCCATTGCCGCATTGGGACAGGGCCTTGTTTACAGTTGTATGTCAAGTTACATAACTGACTACTATATGAACGTTCTTTCCCTTAACGCAATGTTCGTTATTCTGCTTATGCTTCTCGCCCGTGTGTGGGACGCTATCAACGACCCCATGATGGGTATGATTGTGGACAGACGTTCAACTAAATTCGGCAGAATGCGTCCTTATCCCTTAGTAACCGCTATACCCATTGCCGCACTTACAATCCTTATGTTTGTTAACCCCGGCTTTGACACACAAAACAAGTCAATCTGGCTCTATGTTTTCGTTGCGGCAGTTTACGTTATCTGGGGTATGGTTTACACCGCAAGTGACGTTCCATTCTGGAGTATGCCCAACGTTATGACTCCCAACCCCAAGGAGAGAGGTAACCTTATTTCCTATGGTAAAACAGTTGGTGGTATCGGTTCCGCAGTTACTGTTGCACTTCCCATTATCGTAGGCTACATTGTTGCAGATATGGAAAATGCCGACATTGTAAAATACGCTGTTATGGCTATTTCAATGGCAGTAATCGGTATGCCCTTGTTCACTCTTTCTACCTTTAAAACAAAAGAAAGAATCCAGATTCCCGATGCTCAGAAAAAAGCACCCGGCGAACCCGGTATGCTTAAAAGAATCTTCACTTGTAAACCCCTTATGTTGGTTGTTCTTTCGGGTGTTCTTTCCTTCGGTAGATATATGCTTCAGGCGGCGGCTCCTCACGTAGCACGTTACTCCGGTCTTTACGTTGGCAAAAAACCCACAACTCTTGCAGAATACAACTCCAACATCTCAACTGTTGCCCTTGTTATCCAGATTTGTGCCGCAGTTGGTATGTTTGGCGCTATGCTTTTCCTTCCCAAACTTTACAAGAAGTTCGAATACAAACAGATTATGATTGTTTCTTGTCTTGGCGGTTTTGTGGCATCCTGTGTTACAATTGTTGTTGGTTGGACTACAAAAAACCTTCTTCTTTGCATCCCCTTTATGCTTATTTCAAGCATTCCCCTTGGTGTTATCAACAACGTTTCATTCGCTTTGGTTTGCGACTGTCTTGACTTTATGGAGTGGAAAACAGGCTTCAGAAACACGGGTCTCGGTTCCGCTTGTCAGTCATTCGTTAACAAAATCGGTAACGCATTTGCAACTGTTATGATTATCGGTATGTACCTTATTATCGACCTTGACGTTGCTACACTCAACAGTAAAGCCGAAAGCATTGTTGACGTTGCTATGAATCTTGATGCATTCCAGAACTTCGGTATGTTCTCACTCGTAACAATCGTTCCCGGTCTTAGCCTTCTTCTTTGTGCAATTCCTCTTTTCTTCTACGACCTTACAGGCAAAAAGAAAGAAAAGATTTTCAGCGAACTTGCAGTTCTCCGTAAAGAACGCGGAATTGAAATCGACGAATAAAAACAACATATAAAAATGACCTCTACTCTTTTGGAGTAGAGGTCATAATTTTTTTATTCAGCTAATTCTTCGCGCTGTGCAAGAACTGCGTTGTGCACTTCCTCTTTCTTTTTACCTGTGAGTTTATAGAAGAAGAAGGGAACACCCGCAAGGAACATCATAATACCGTGGAAAATAGTGTAGAAGAAAAGCATCATTATTTTTGTTTCCAGACTCTGTGTAGGATTGGGAACATCGTCCGTAGGCTGAATGTAACCGATAATTGAACCCTCGCCGTAAAGAATCTGGGGTGAAAGTGTCTGGGCGATAGTTCCTGTTATCATAGTACCTATACCGATAACTGTGGGAAGTGCCGCATCAAGACGTTTACCCTTTGTCTGAAGCTCGATATCCTCAAGTACGTCTGCCTGGAACATAGAGGGAAGAAGGTTTGATGCACCAAACTGAAGACCGATAAGGAACAAGCATATAATAAATACTATCTGCAAAGCCTTTGCCTCGGTAGTGAAATATGTATAACCAACAGCGAAAGCAATAACGTTGACTGTAACGGAGTAAATACCCGATGCAATGTAAAGAACCTTTGCGTTAAATTTCTTAAGCAAGAAGTTTATAACAAGCATACCTACCGCAGTACCAATACCTGTGGGAAGACCGAAAAGAAGGAATTTATCCGTACCGCCAAGGAGAGCCGCTGCAAGGAATGGACCCATATAGTTTGCGATACCACGAAGGTTTTTAAGGGTTTCACTAAGGATAATAGTACGGGCATATTTATTTTTAATAATATCCACAAAGCCCTTGAAGGGGTTTTTCTTTTCCTCAGTGTATGTGATTCTTTCTTTTAAGAAACGCATACCCATAAGTGTGATAATAGTACCGATAACACTGATAAGTGATGCACCGATAATGTACTCAAGGTACTCTTTATTGGGATTACCCGGTGTAACCTTGTCAATAATAAGGCCAATAACAAGTACAACCACGAGAGGTGCTGAGTTACCCACGGCACTCGAGATACTTCTGAAAGAAATAACCTTATCACGCTCTTTATTATTGGGCGAAACAACGTAGGAAACAAGGTTAATTGCGTT
>JAZRFO010000085.1:0-6353 GCA_045643685.1 Acutalibacteraceae bacterium | reverse complement strand
CAATCGTAAATAACTCTGTACATTCTCATTTCAACACCGTCACGCTCTGCATGAGTTTCAGCAACTGAGTCAGGACGAACGTTGAAGCCTACAATAAGGGCATTTGATGCGTTTGCGAGCATAACGTCGGATTCGTTAACTGCACCAACACCACCGTGGATAACCTTAACGCGAACTTCCTCGTTGGAAAGTTTTTCAAGGCTCTGACGAACTGCTTCAACTGAACCCTGTACGTCTGCTTTAACGATGATGTTAAGGTCTTTAAGAGCACCTGCATTAATTGAATCAAACAAGTTATCAAGTGTAACCTTCTGCATTGAACGGAATTCTTCTTCCTTCTGCTGAGTCTTTCTCTGCTCAACGAGTTCACGGGCAAGTTTTTCATCGGATACGCAGTCGAACTGGTCGCCACCGATGGGAACTTCTGCAAGACCTGTAATTTCAACAGGAACAGAGGGACCTGCTTCGGAAACCTTTCTGCCCTTGTCGTCTGTCATAACACGAACACGGCCTACGGCAGTACCTGCAACGATAATGTCGCCTGATTTAAGAGTACCGTTCTGAACAAGAAGTGTTGCAACGGGACCGCGACCCTTATCAAGTTTTGCTTCGATAACAATACCTTTACCTGCACGGTTGGGGTTAGCCTTAAGCTCTTTCATTTCTGCTACGAGAAGAACTGACTCAAGAAGTGTGTCAATATTCATTCTTGTTTTTGCAGAAACGGGAACACAGATAACGTCACCGCCCCATTCTTCGGGAATAAGCTCATGCTCGGTTAACTGCTGCATAATCTTATCGGGTGAAGCATCGGGTTTATCCATTTTGTTAATAGCAACAACAACTGAAACACCTGCTGCCTTAGCGTGGTTAATAGCCTCAATTGTCTGGGGCATAATACCGTCGTCTGCAGCAACAACAAGGATTGCAATATCTGTTGCCATAGCACCACGAGCACGCATAGCAGTAAATGCTGCGTGACCGGGAGTATCAAGGAAAGTAATATCCTGACCGTTAAGATTTACTCTGTATGCACCAAGGTGCTGAGTAATACCACCTGCTTCAGTAGCAGTAACTGATGTGTTTTTGATAGCGTCAAGAAGTGATGTTTTACCGTGGTCAACGTGACCCATAACGCAAACAACGGGGCTTCTGGGAAGAAGGTCTTCTTCATTATCCTCGTGGTCGTCAATAATTCTGTCTTCGATAGTAACAACAACTTCTTTTTTAACCTTTGCACCGAGTTCGGTTGCAACGATTTCTGCAGTATCAAAGTCAATAACCTGGTTAACAGTTGCCATCATACCCAATGAGAACAACTTTTTGATAACCTCGGCAGCAGTTCTTTTAAGCATTGCAGCAAGGTCACCAACAGTTATTTCTTCGGGAACTGTGATTACAAGAGTTTTCTTTGCTCTTTCTGCTTCGATTCTCTTTAATCTTTCTGCCTCGCTCTCCTTACGTTTGGAGCGCATACCCTGTTGTTTTCTGTACTGCTGACTCTTCTGTTTTAATTTCTGCTTAGTCTGAACATTGTCATTGATTGAATGAACGGGTGCAATGTTTTCGTACTTCTCGTTGTATTTATCAAGTTGAATATCTTCAGCTCTTGTATCGATGGTACGTCTTTCGCCCTTTGTTCTTGACTGCATGGGGCCGTCATTTTTCTTTTCGTGCTTTTTAAAGGGATTGAGGGGGCTTTCGCCATGCTTTTTCTGTTCGGGCTTCTTTTCCTCTGCCTTTTTATTGTCGACCTTTTTATTATTTGCTTTTTCGTTCTTATTTTTATTGGAATCTGCCGGTTTTTCCTGTTTCTTCTGTTCAGGCTTATTTCCCTCTTTCTTCTGAGGAGCCTTTTTCTGAGATTCCTTGTTTTCCTGTTTCTTAGGCTCTTTCTTTTCTTCCTTTTTGGGAGCCTTTTCTTCTTTTTTCTGCATAGCAAAATATGCATTGAAATCACTTACTGAATTTTCCTGAGTGAGTACGTCAAAAAGCACGTCAAGTTCCTTTGTATCAAGGGCTGTCTGTGATTTTTTGGGTTCATCAAAAAACTTTGCAAGTGTTTCTGTAACGTCTTTAGTCTGTAAACCGAAGTCCTTTGCGACTTCATTAACTTTATATTTAGTTATCATCTTATTCCTCCCCGAATTTATGAAGTATATTGGTTGCAAATCCGGTATCCGTAACGGAAAAAACTGCTGCTTTTTTGCCTATGGCTGCACCAAAATCATCCATTGTAAAAGCAGTACGCAAAACAGGAATATTTTTTCCGTTGTAAGTACACGCGTGACGCATTTCTCTTTCTAATCTCTCGGCTGCGTCGGAAGACAACATAACAAGTTGCGCCTGAGATGAAATTATTGATTCTTTAACAACATCGTGACCGCATAAAAGCTTACCTGCTTTACGGCAGATGCCTAAAAAACCCATTGCATCTTTTTTATTCAATTTTGTCACAGTCCTTTCGGCTTTTCACGTAGTCAGTTTAATTCCTTTAACATTTCGTCATAAACCGATTCGGGTATTTTTGTTTCAAGGGCACGTTCAAGTCTTCTTGCTTTTCGCGCTTTATCGAAACAACCTTTATCAGGGCAAATATATGCGCCCCTACCCGATTTTTTGCCGGTCAAATCAAGGCTTATTTCACCTTCGGGACTTTTAACCGCACGGATAAGCTCTTTTTTGGGTTTCATTTCATTGCAACCCAGACATTTTCTCATTGGTATTTTTTTCTCTGCCATATTGACCTCACGAATTCTGAGGAATATAGAAACCGCTTTCGGGCTTAATGTCTATCTTCCAGCCTGTAAGTCTTGCGGCAAGACGGGCATTCTGACCCTTGTTACCGATAGCAAGTGAAAGCTGTGTATCGGGAACAGTTACGTGACAAGCATTCTCTTTTTCCTCGTCGATTTCTACAAGGAGAACATCTGCGGGAGCAAGTGCTGCTGCAATAAACTTTGCGGGGTCTTCGTCGTAAACAACGATATCAATTTTTTCGCCGCCCAATGATTCAACAATTGTGCCTACACGAGTACCCTTAGGACCGATACAAGCGCCGATGGGATCAACGTTTTCATCCTTGGATAAAACTGCGATTTTTGTTCTTGAACCTGCTTCACGGGCAACAGATTTGATTTCAACAATTCCGTCATAAATTTCGGGAACTTCTGTTTCGAAAAGTCTTTTAACAAGTCCTGAGTGTGTTCTTGAAATCATAGCTTTAGGACCCTTGGGTGTATCCTTAACACCTTCGATGTAAACCTTTACAAGCTGACCTTCTTTAAGAACCTCATCGGGAAGCTGTCTTGATTTGGGAAGAACAACAACTGCCTTGCCGATTTCAAGAGTAGCGTTGCCTGTCTGGGGGTCAACACTCTGAACCTTACCTGTAACGAGTTCTTTCTGTTTTGACTCAAACTCTCTGAGCATAAGTCCTCTTTCTGCATCGTGGATATCGCCACGGATAACGTTCTTTGCGGTAGTTGCCGCAATTCTGCCGAACTGCTTTGTTTCAAGAGGAATTTCAACAATATCGCCAACAAGAGCGTTTTTGTTGTATTTTTTTGCTTCCTCGGGAAGAATCTCAGTAAAGTTGTTTTCGATTTCTTCAACAACTGTTTTTCTGAGGTATACTTTCAATTCGCACTTTTCGGGATTGCAATCAACAAAAACAACATCCTCGCCGCCGTATTCACGTCTTACGGATGTAATAATTGCTGCACAAACTTTTTCAAGAAGGTAATCTGCAGGAATACCTCTCTCCTGTTCGAGCATCTGGATTGCTTCAAAAAATTCTTTGTTCTGGTTGGTGGGCTTTGCCGCTTTTCTTGCCATTTTTCTTACCATTCCTTTCGATGTATATATAAGATTATTTTTTAACATATTAAAAACTTTGAATGTTCAAAGCTAAAATAACCAAAAATTCAAAGATTGGGATGAATGACGCCGATTTAATGAACGCTGGCGTACAAAGGTACGTCAAGTGAGTTAAATCAAGTCAGTCGCCCAAGATTTGGATTTTAAAATGAAAAATCATCAAGTTTTACCCAAGCTATTTCTTTCTTCTCGGCTGTCATTGTATTCTCTTCGTCAAAAGCGATTGTAACGTCGCCCTTTTCGGAATAATCAACAAGAGTACCTTTGAATTCCCTTTTGCCTTCCCAGGGTCTTATGAGTTTAAGTATAACCTTTTCACCCATAGCGTAGTCAAAGTGGAAGGGTCGGGTCAATTTTCTTTCGATACCGGGTGATGACACCTGAAGGTTATACTGACGGTCTACGGGGTCTTCCTTATCAAGGGGGCCGTCAAGAGCGTGGCTCATATTGACACAATCGTCAATGCCTACTCCGTCTTCTTTGTCGATAATAATTCTGAGATAATAGTTCGCACCCTCTTTTTCGAATAAAACATCCCAGAGGATGAGTCCTAATTCCTCGGCGATGGGCTCAGCAATATCCCATACAAGTGAAACTGTGTTCTTAGCCAAATCAGCACCTCTTTTATTGAACATATTATGGTTCTTTGAACAATAAATATGAGAGCAGGTTGCCCTGCTCTCACTCGTGTTCATATTCGTACAATGGGAATATACCATATATTATCATATTTTTCAAGTGTTTTTTGCAAATCTTCATCATAATAATTTGTATTTATTTTACTTTTATGATATATTTTATTATAAGAACTAATAATAAGAGTGAAAATAGTCTTCGGTAATTTTGGCGAAAGGGGATTTTTTTATGTCAAAAATTATTGTGGCAGGTGCAGGACACGGCGGTTTAGTTGCGGCAATACAACTCGCCAAATCGGGACACGAGGTATTGGTTTTTGAGAAAAAAGAAAGAGAAAACCTGGGTATGCCCCAAAGTGACACGGTAGAAAAAAGTGCCTTCACTTACGCAGGTATACCTATACCCGAAAATTGTAAAACTGTACGCAATATTATAACATTTATACCCAAAGAAAAGGATGTTCCATCCTTTACTGTTCCCCCACCGGAAAAGGAATCTGTTTTAATCGACCGTAAACTTCTTGTAAATCATATTATTGAAATTGCTGAAAAAGCGGGTGTTCAATTCTTTTATGGAGCAGAAATAACCGCGCCTATTCTATTGGGTAACAGAGTTTGCGGTATCAAAACGGCAGGTCAGGATTTTTATGCAGATTTAGTTATAGATGCCTGTGGCGTTTACTCACCTATAAGAAGTAATCTGCCCGAGTATATGTGCGTAAACAGAGAAATTAAAAACTACGACGTGCTTAATTCTTACAGGGCGTATTTCAACAGAATACCCGATGTACCCGACCCAGTCACCACCTACAATGTTTACTTGCGTGATGATGGTACTGTAGGCTTCACCTGGCTCGTTACCGAGGAGGACAGAGTGGATTTACTGATTGCCCGTTTTCATCACCCTGAAAACGAAGAAATTCTCGAAATTATGAGAACCATGCACGAAGAAAACCCACACATGGGCACCGAACTTCTGCAAGGTGGTGAGTACGCGACAATTCCTATCTGCCAACCCCTTGCGGTATTAGTCGCAGACGGCTACGCGGCTGTGGGTGACAGTGCATTTATGACCTACTGTGTGACAGGCTCGGGAATCGCATATTCACTCAGGGCAGGAACCATGCTGGCACGCTGTGTTATAAACGATAAATTGTGCCGTTACGATGCAGAAACCCTTTGGGGATACCAAAAACAATTCTATAAAGAAATAGGTTTTTCTGCCTGCAGAACCGCAATTATAAAAAATATTTTGCCCAGTATGACCGCCGACCAGGTAAACGAACTGATAAAACAAAATATTATTTCTACCGAAGAAGTTGCAAAACTCATGGAAGAAAAACTTGATGCGGTATTGAATACCAAGGGTATGAGTACAATAAAAGAAAAACTCAAGCTTGTAAAAGACAACGCCTTACTCAAGGGCATTATTTCAAATATTGCCGTGTGGCTCGGCAGATTTACAGTTACAGAAACCTCATTCCCCTCAAAGTACACCTTACAGGATGTGCAGAAATGGAGTAGTAAATATAACGAGTTCTTTGATTCGATAAGAGCAGAATAGAAAAGCGACATTGCTTCGCAGTGATATTTGAACAATAGTTCAAGTGATATGTTTTGCAGTTAGAACCATCTACTGTAGGGGCTAGGCTCGCCTAGCCCGAAACCTCAATAAATCGAAAACTCAACGGGTCAGGCGAGCCTGACCCCTACGGTAAATTTTTCAAATACTTTTAATTATTTTATCCCCTATCTCGTTTATCACATCAAAATCCGTAGCGTTTATATAGTATTCCTCAAGTTTATCGTGGATGTCTTTGGCAAGAATCAATTTTTTAA
>JAZRFO010000084.1:0-2809 GCA_045643685.1 Acutalibacteraceae bacterium | reverse complement strand
ACCTCAGGTCCTGTTAAAAACTCTTCGATAACAACGTTGTCACCGCTTGAGCCAAACATTTTATCCTGCATCATTGAAACAACTGCCTGCTTTGCCTCGTCGCGAGTCATAGCAATTATAACACCCTTACCGAGAGCGAGTCCGTCAGCCTTAATAACTGTGGGAATGGGAGCAGTTTCAAGGTATTCGAGAGCTTTTTCCATATCGTTGAATACTTCATAAGCCGCTGTGGGAATACCATATTTTTTCATAAGGTTCTTTGAGAAAACCTTGCTACCCTCAATAATTGCTGCATTGCCTTTAGGTCCGAAGCAAGGAATACCTTTTTCTTCGAGAGCATCAACACAACCGAGAACCAACGGGTCATCGGGAGCAACAACTGCATAGTCAATGCCGTTTGCAACAGCAAATTCAACGATTTTCTCAATATCCTTTGCGCCGATATCTACAAGGGTTGCATCCTTTGCCATACCGCCGTTACCGGGGAGAACAAAGATTTCTGTAACCTCTTTATTTTCTTTTATTTTTTTGATGATAGCGTGTTCACGACCGCCACCACCGACAACCATAATCTTCATCTTTATACCTCTTAGTGAAGTCGGATCGTAGCCATGTCGTTCTGTGAGCCAAGGAGTTGCAGACCAACTTTGTCTTCCTAAGACCGCTTGGCCTCCGACTTGATTTCTGTAACCTCTTTATTTTCTTTTATTTTTTTGATGATAGCGTGTTCACGACCGCCACCACCGACAACCATAATTTTCAACTAAATCACCATCTTTGGTTTAATATATATGATTTCTTGTTTATAGAATTTGAAAGAAAATTGTTCAGAGTGCCTTGTTTAGTCGAGCGGTGCCGTATGAAGATACTGCCCCGAGGCTAAACAGGTGCTATGGGCAATTTTACTCAAATTCTCTTAGTGATGGAAAAGTCTCATACCTGTAAATGCCATTGTCATATTGTACTTATTTGCACATTCAATAACAACATCATCACGGATTGAACCGCCGGGTTCTGCAATGTATTTAACACCGCTACGTTTTGCACGTTCGATGTTATCGCTGAAGGGGAAGAAAGCATCTGAACCGAGAGCAACACCGTCGATTGTTTCGAAGTAAGCCTTTACATCCTCATCTGTAAGGGGTTCGGGTCTTTCGGTAAAGTATTTCTGCCAGTTGCCCTCTGCGCAAACATCTTCTTCGTTCTTGTTGATGTAGCCGTCGATAACGTTATCGCGGTCGGGTCTGCCGAGGGTATCTTTAAAGGGAAGGTTAAGAACCTTTTCGTGCTGACGAAGGAACCATGTATCTGCCTTTGTACCTGCAAGACGTGTGCAGTGAATTCTTGACTGCTGACCTGCACCAACACCGATTGCCTGACCGTCAACTGCATAGCAAACTGAGTTTGACTGTGTATATTTAAGGGTAATGAGAGAAATTATAAGGTCACGGATTGCGCTTTCGGGCATATCCTTGTTTTCGGTAACAATGTTTGTAAGAAGTTCACGGTTAATTTCGAAATTGTTTCTGCCCTGTTCAAAGGTGATACCGTAAACCTGCTTATGCTCAATGGGAGCGGGAACGTAATCGGGGTCGATTTTAACTATATTGTAGTTACCTTTTCTCTTGGATTTAAGAATTTCAAGAGCTTCGGGCTCGTAGCCGGGAGCGATGATACCGTCGGAAACTTCGCGCTGAATAAGTTTAGCGGTTGTAACGTCACAAACGTCTGAAAGAGCAACCCAGTCACCGAAAGAGCACATTCTGTCAGTACCTCTTGCTCTTGCGTACGCACAAGCTAAGGGAGATTCGTCAAGACCTTCGATATCGTCAACGAAACAAGCCTTTTTAAGCTTATCGGAAAGCGGAATACCAACTGCCGCAGAAGTGGGGCTAACGTGCTTGAAGGATGTAACTGCGGGAAGTCCGAGAGCTTCTTTAAGCTCCTTAACCAACTGCCAGCTGTTAAAAGCATCAAGGAAATTTATAAAACCGGGTCTGCCGCAGAGAATTTCGATGGGAAGCTCACTGCCGTCAGCCATAAAGATTTTTGCAGGTTTCTGGTTGGGATTACAACCATATTTTAATTCAAATTCTGTCATACCCTTTTACTCCTAATTTATTTATTTTTGTTAACTATTCTTGAATCGTACTTACCTGTTTCAAGGTCAATGTATCTAACGAAAAGAGAAACCTTGTTATCCTCGTTAAGGTTCTTCCAGATGATATCTGTAAGAGTGTCGATATCTGTTTCGGGAAGCTCAAGTGTTTTGGGCTCACCCTCAAAGCTGGGGAGAGGATTGCCGTCGCATTTGTATGTATGAATAAACTTTGCTTTACCGGGGAGAGGGTTTGAGTAAGCAAAAGTATATCTCTGACAGGATGAACCGTCGCCGTCCGCAGATTTAAGAATGGACATTGCGTAGTTCATATCACCGTTTTCAAGGCGGATGATACCTGAAATACGGGGTGTGAAGTTGGGAGCATCATCCTCAAACTCACGGGTACGAAGTGCCTGTTCAAAGGTCATCTGCTTGTCCATTAATTCGTAAATTGTATCGGTCTGGTCACCGTTTGTAACGATTGTTTTGTTACCGAGAACTCTTACGGGAGCGTAGATAATAAGGTGGGGGTCAACCATTTTGGACTCGTCAAAAGCCTGAGTTCTGATACCCTCGCCATCTTCAACGAAAACTCTGTTACGACTGTTTTCGCTTCTACCCATTATAAAATATGCGGTAATTGCCTTTTTACCGTCGGCACTTTTGCCGATAATAATACCTCTGCCGTGATAAGGGAGAGAATTAAGT
>JAZRFO010000083.1:0-4510 GCA_045643685.1 Acutalibacteraceae bacterium | reverse complement strand
CAGGTATTATCGAACTTTTCGGCTCAATTGCAGGTTTCGTTCCTTACTTCGGTCTTGTTACTGACGAAGGCAGAAAAGCAACATGGGTTGTTGAAGTTAAATGTAAAAAGAAACCTGAAGCTCAGGTTCTCGGTTCTGCTATTGGTATGAAGGTTATGGAAGACGTTCCTTACGTTAAGGGTCTTACAGACTGGATCGGTACTGAACTTGATGACGATGCTAAAGCATACCTTAAAGACTTCGGTGCAGCAACTGCTTCAAACGGTGCGGTTGGCCTTTATCATATCGACGGTCTTACTCCGGAAGCAGTAGAAATGGGCGAAAGCCTTATTGCAGAGGGTGCACAGGTTTACGTTATTGATGACGCAGAGCTTGAAAGAGTTAAAAACTCATATCCCGTTATGTGGAAGGACCCCAACAAGGCTCCTCAGCTTTGCTTCGTAGGTTGTCCTCATCTTTCACTTCAGCAGCTCAAAGAATGGACCGACAATGTTTGCGAAGGTCTCAAAAAGAGCGGCAAGAAGAAAGTTACAATCCCCACACTATTTACAGCTGCTCCCGCAGTTTGCGATGAATTCAACAAAACAGAATATGCTGCAAGACTTGCTGAAACAGGCGTAGTTCTCAGTTATATTTGTCCTCTTATGTATATGAATAACCCCTTAGCTAAAAAGGGTAGAGTTATCACAAACTCAAACAAACTACGTACATATACAACATCTCGTTACTACACAAGTGAAGAGATTCTTGACATAATCACAAAGGGGGCAAAATAAGATGAAAACTTTTAAAGGTCGTCCCGTAGTACCGGGCACATGCGAAGCAACTGCTCTCGTTTCACACGGCGGTTTCAATACACTTGCATCTTTCCAGAACGCACTTCAGTTCGGCGATAAGGAAGCAAAATGCGGTGACCAGAACAACAAGGATATTTTTGAAAAGCCCATGGTAGGTACAGCACTTTGCCTTCCTCAGACAATCGGTTCTACAACCGGTGGTATGGTTCTTTACTGTGCAAAGGTTATGGAAAGAAGTCCTGCTTGTATGCTTTTCTCAGAGCATATCGACTCACTTGCAGCAGCAGGTGCAATCCTCGGCTCTGTATGGACTGATACTCCCATGCCCACAGTTGACTGTCTTGGTGAAGAATTCCTCAACACAGTTAAAACAGGCGATAAGATTAAAGTTTACGAAGACGGTACAGTAGAAATTCTTTAATAAATTTGCGCGGTTGCTTATGGCAGCAAATTTAAGTAAACTTACAAAACCATAATTTTCAGGCACTCTTATGAGTGCCTGATTTTATTTTTGTGAAAATATTGGTTTTTTTGGGTATAAATTTATAATAAATTTGCAAAATAATACTCGCAAAAATTATGTTATTATAGTATAATTAATTCATCAGATTGATTTGTGTGCTTATAACAAATCAAAGTAATATAAAAGGAGGAGAATCTGTAATGGCTAAAAAGTCAAAACTCGATTCTAACGGCTACCGCAAATTTGGTATCCTTGATAAACTGGGCTACGCTATGGGCGATATGGGTTGCGGTTTTTCGTTCCAGTTGGTTGCAACTTATATGCAGCTTTTCTATTTGCAATATATTGGTATAAGTGCCGAGCATTATGCAATTATTATCGTTATTTCTAAAGTGTTTGATGCAATTAACGATATTTTAATCGGTAACCTTGTTGACTCGAAAAGAATCAGCAAAAAGAGCAAATATATGCCTTGGATTCTTTTGGGTGCAGTTACGTTGATAATTTTTAATGTAGCAATATTCTTCCCTGTAACAAGCTTAAACTATATAGGTAAGTGTCTGTGGTGTCTCGGAACTTACTGCTTATGGTCAATTGCTTACACTATGGTTAATGTACCTTACGGTTCGCTCCATTCAGTTATTACTGATGACCCTCAGGAAAGAGTTTCCCTTTCAACCTTCCGTAGCATCGGTGCAGCACTTCCGGCTATCGTAATTATGATGGTGCTTCCCAAAATCGTTTATGATAAAAAAGAAAATGCCGCAGGTGAAGTTATCGAAGTATTCAAGGGTGGTTCACTTCTTCCCGTAGCATTAGTATTGTCTGTTGTAGCACTTGTTGTTCTCTGGGGTACAACCAAGCTTGTTGTTGAGCGTGTTCACAGAGAAAGCGATGTAAAAGCCACAGGCTTTAAAGCAATAATGTCCGCGGTTAAGTCATATTTTACAAACCGTGCAATGATTGGTGCAACCATTGCAACAGTGGCTTCAGTTGCTCTTTTCAACTCAACAATGTCACTTAACAATATGGTTTTCCAGTATTTCTTTAAAGACCCTGACAAAATGGCAATCGCTATGGTTGGTAGTTACGCACCTATGATTGTCTTTATGGCGATTATCGGTAAATTAACCGCTAAATTCGGCAAGAAAAAAGTTATTGTAACAACAATGTTTGTTGGCGCAATTTCAGGTATCGTTTCAATCTTTATGCCCATTACCGCCGACTTCAAGGGTATGATAATATACATTATCTGCTTAATGGGTCTTAATTTGGGTAATGCGGTGTTCCAGATTTCAGTTTGGGCAATTGTTGCCGATTGTATCGCTGTCAGCTACAGAAAAACAGGTAAGAGTGAGGAAGGCTCACTTTATGCGCTTTATTCCTTCTTCCGTAAACTTGCTCAGGGTATAGGTCAGGCAGTAGTTTCTATGGGACTTGTGGCAATCGGTTTTGTAGAAGGTGATAACGCAGTTCAGCACGAAGGCTTTGGAGATAAAGTAAAGGTTCTTTATTTCATAGTCCTTGCAGTCGGTTCACTTATAGCATTCCTTTCAATGAAATTTATCTATAACATAGGTAAAAAAGAGGAAGACGAATTTAATCAGGCGTAAAAAATATAGAAGACCTCCCGCAATGGGAGGTCTTCTGATGTTATGAATGTAAATTTACAAATTCAATAAGTCTTAACCAGTCTTCACGGCTGAAATAGTGGAGTCCTTTTCGCATATGGTAGCCAATATCACCATCAAAGAATTTATCACCAATCTGAGGTGGTCTGTCTTCGTAAATAAAAGGTTTGTTAAAGGCTTCACTTGCTCCAACACAACCAAGCATCTCGGACAATGGGTCCGCCCACTTATCTTCAGAGGCACTTCCTATAAGCACATTTCTCGGTGCAATTGATGCTATAAGATAATGCTGGTCAAATGGCATATTGTCTTCGCTATTGCAGTACGTTTTATATTTTTCACAGAACCAGTAGGGGAAGTTGCGGCAGATATCTGCGATTCTTTCACCTCCGGGGGCAGTTCCACGAGCAATAGCCGCACCACTGCAACCTGAGTCATTGGAATATGAAAAAGCAAATCTCTCATCGGTGGCACCGGCTAAAAGTGCCGTCTTGCCGAGTCTTGAGTGACCGCACACAACAGAACGCTTCATATCAAGTTTTTTTGGTAAAGTTTCGGCGTAGTCGAGGGCTCTTTGTGCTGCCCACGCCCACATAGCGATTTTACCGCAATCGGTGTTGTTTTTTCTTTCTCCGTCAGGATAGAGAATACCTGCAAGACCTTTTGTAAAATCACCATCGTCAGTTGCCACATCATTATAATATATGGAAAGAACCGCGAAACCGTTGTCAACAAGCTCCTCTGTGGGCATGTATCTGTCGGGGTTCAGGTCGCGGAAGTTGACGTGCACAAAGAAGGGGTGAATTTCATCATCTGTGGGGAAAGTAGCAAGGAAAGGAAATGAGAAATCTTTTCCATTAACTACCGTATGTACGGTTACTTTATTGCAAATCGCCTTACCTGCACAAAATTTAGGTATAACTTCTTCCTCAACAGAAAAGGATATCATTTCAGGTTTCGGGGGCATAAACCCGAAAAGGTCGGTTTGTATTACTTCAAGCATTTCTTTTCTTGTTAAAAGCTCGGGAACATTTCTCTCTTTGAGCATTTCTTTAAGCATAAACTCAACTCCTTCTATATTGATTATATCATTCTCAAAATAAAATACAAGATTTCTGTAAATGGTTTTTATAAAATAAAAAACTCTGTTAAGACAAATCTTAACAGAGTTTTTATTATTGATTCAATCAGATAAGACCCTGAGCCATCATAGCGTCGGCAACTTTTACGAAACCTGCAATGTTAGCACCTGCTACAAGGTCGTAGCCAAGGCCGTATTTTTCTGCAGCTTCTGCGGAGTTGTCGTGGATGTTCTTCATAATCTGTTTGAGCTTTGCGTCAACTTCTTCTGCAGTCCAGCTGTATCTCATTGAGTTCTGGCCCATTTCAAGAGCAGATACTGCAACACCACCTGCGTTTACTGCCTTTGAAGGAGCAACTGCTTTGCAGTTTTCTTTAAGGAATTCAAGCGCATGGTGTGTTGTGGGCATATTTGCTACTTCGATGTAGTAGGGTACGCCATTTTCAACAAGCTTCTTTGCTTCGTCCATATTGATTTCATTCTGTGTAGCGCAAGGCATAGCAACGTCAACTTTTACGCCCCAGGGTTTCTGACCTGC
>JAZRFO010000082.1:0-1918 GCA_045643685.1 Acutalibacteraceae bacterium | reverse complement strand
ACAAACATAATATCCGCATTCTCGTTACCCACACCGAAAACCACGTTGGTGCGTGTGGCACATAAATTGCAGTTAGTACAGGTAAGACAAGCATTTTTTAATTGGTCAAAAGTTTCGTACTTCAAAGGATTATCAACTCCTTGGGAGTGGATGTTAAGTTTTCGTAGCCCGTTTCGGTTATAAGAGCCATATCCTCAATTCTTACACCGAATTTTCCGGGAATGTATATGCCGGGCTCAACGGTTACCACGTTACCCGCTTTGAGTTTTTGGGTGCTTCTCGGAGAAAGGTTTGGGCTTTCGTGAATTTCAACACCCACACCGTGACCTGTTCCGTGACCGAAATATTCACCGTAGCCTGCCTCGGCAATTATATCACGGGCAGCTTTGTCGGCTTCTGCACATCCGAAACCTTTTTTAAGAATTGAAAGTGCATTTTCCTGAGCTTTTAAAACAATATTGTAAATTTCTCTTTGCTCATCCGTTACACTTCCGACGGCAATGGTACGAGTCATATCACTATGGTAGCCTTTATAAACGGCACCAAAGTCCATTGTAATGAAATCGCCCTCTTTAATTTCCTTTTCTTCGGGTACTCCGTGGGGCATTGAGGTTTTTTCGCCCGTTACGGCAATAGTTTCAAAGGAAATTGCCTCTGCACCGTGGGAAAGCATATAAAAATCAAGTTCAAGGGCAATCTGTTTTTCCGTAACACCGGGTTTTATGAACGTAAGAATGTGATTAAAGGCATCCTCGGCAATTGCCTGAGCCTTTTTTATATTTTCAACTTCTTCTCGCTCTTTAACCGAGCGGAGGTTGTTTATTGTGTTTTCAAGCTTTTGTGAAGGTGTGATTTTAATGGGTGAAAATATTTTTCTTAACTGAGAAAGAAGTGAAACAGAAAGTCGCTCTGTTTCAGTATATATTTTTTCGATTTTATTTTCTTCCAAAAATGATTTTACTTCAACGGAAAGTCTTGTTAAAAGTTGCGCTTTGCAATGGGAATTTTTCTGAGCCGCTTCAATGTATCGGCTATCGGTAAAAAACACCGCATCATTTTTGGTGACAACAAGATATCCGTCACTTGAGGGAAAGGACGTAAAATAACGCCTGTTTTCAGGTGAATGAATAAGAATAGCCTCGTTGGAGGTTTTTAAAAAATTCTTAAGATTATTTATTTTCTCCATAGTAGCCGTGCTCCTTCAAAAAGGCTTCGCGAATGGGTTTTTCTTTAATTCGGTTTTTCTTGTAGTGATTTTTCCAAAACCATTTATTTTCAACAGGGTCTACAAGAATGGGCACCGCACCGCAACGGTTGGCGGCGGCAACATCCGTGAAAACCTGGTCCCCTACCATACCGATTTTTTCAAGGGGTACCTGTAATTTTCGGGACATACGGATTAACCCTAAGGGCAAGGGTTTTTTAGCAAAAGCGTGGAATTTGACATCAAAGGTTTTTGAAAACCAAAATGCCCTGATATGAGGGGTATTGGTAACAATCGCAACCTTTATACCCGCATCCTTAAGGGATTTTATCCACGCAATAGCACCGGGAATTGTAGAAAGAGTAGCATCCTTTACGGTTGTGTTATCAAGGTCAAAAAGAATAGCTTCAAGACCCATTTCTCTTACAACATCGGGTGTGATATCGTGAATTTCACGGAACATATATTTAATTGTGGTATCTTTCTCAAAACGCATACAACCACCTGATTTTATGCACAGATTTTAACATTTTAATCATAACACAAAAAAACAAAAAAATAAAGAGATGAAACCTAAAATAAGGCTTCATCTCAATTTTTTTAATAGAACTTTCTCTTACGAGCAGCTTCGGATTTCTTTTTTCTCTTTACAGAGGGTTTTTCGTAGTGCTCTCTCTTACGTACTTCCTGAATAACACCATCTCTTGATGTCTG
>JAZRFO010000081.1:0-3707 GCA_045643685.1 Acutalibacteraceae bacterium | reverse complement strand
GATATGGAGAAGTGATGACGACACCAGACGCCATACTTGCCCCTTTTTGATTTTCTTTTCAGACAGATGCAGAGCATGGTTTATGTAACCTTTGTTGTGTCCTGCCCACAGTTTTTCCTTAAGGGTTACTCTTTCGGTTTTGGGAATTATAATGAAGTTATCAAGGATATAGATTATAAAAATAATCGCACAGAACGATAGTGTAAAAATAGGCATATTTATTTCTCCTTTATTGTTTCAATCCGTCGAGACACTTATATTTGATTTTAATTATATCATTTTTATTTCAATATATCAATTTCGCCAACAAGACTTTTTTAGTTGAAATGACAGATTTTTATAGTAATCCTATGTGTTTTTTATTGATTTTACAAAAGCCCTATGATAAAATTACCTTAATATTGAAACCGGGAGGATTCCTATGCTTTACAAAAAAAATACCGCTTCGCAATTAAGCGACGATTTATTCAAAAACCCTACAAGTGAATACCGCGGAACACCTTTCTGGGCGTTAAACAACCTTCTTACTAAGGAAGAATTGTGCCGACAGATTGAGGTTTTTAAGGAAATGGGTCTTGGCGGATTTCATCTGCACGTAAGAACAGGTCTTAAAAATGAATACCTGAGCAAAGAATATATGGGTCTTATGAAGGCTTGCGTTGAAAAAGCCAAGGCAGAAAATATGCTTGCGTGGTTATATGACGAAGACAGATGGCCCTCAGGCGCCGCAGGCGGTCTTGTTACCAAAGACAAACAGTACAGAGCCCGTAACCTTATGTTTACCGCTCGTAAAGAGGCAGAGGCAGAAACTGTTGTGGATTCCCGCGCAGAGGGTAGCCGTAGCGGTGAAGGTGAACTTCTTGCCTGTTATGATGTTGTTTTGGATAAAAATGGTTATCTTGAATCATACAAACGAATCGACGAAAATGATAATGCAGAGGGTACAAAATGGTATGCTTTCCTTGAAATACATCAGAGCAGCAGTTGGTTTAACGACCAGACATACCTTGACACCCTCAATAAGGATGCAGTTAAAAAATTCGTAGAGGTTACTCACGAAAAATATAAAGCAGAGGTTGGTGCAGATTTTGACGGCACTGTACCGGCAATTTTCACCGACGAGCCTCAGTTCACACGCAAAAACGTGCTCGGTAACTCCTTTGACACCGAGGACGACATTATGATGCCCTGGACTGACAAGGTTCCCGAACTTTACAAAGAGGCTTATGGTGCGGATATTTTTGACACTCTTCCCGAGGTTTTCTGGGATTTAAAGGGTAGTGCTCCCTCCTTGCACCGCTATCGTTACCACGATTTTATTGCTGAGCTTTTCGCAAGTGCCTTTGCAGACACAGTCGGCGGTTGGTGTGGCGAAAACAACATTGCCCTTACAGGTCATATGATGGAAGAACCTACCTTACGTAGCCAGACTGCCGCTTTAGGTGAGGCAATGCGTTCTTACAGAAGCTTCCAACTTCCCGGTATCGACCTTCTTTGCAACTCTCACGAATTCACCACCGCAAAACAGGCATCATCTGCTGCACATCAGTTTGGCTACGAGGGTGTTCTTTCTGAGCTTTACGGTGTTACAGGCTGGGACTGCGACTTCAGAACCTACAAGCATCAGGGTGACTGGCAGGCGGCTTTGGGTATAACAGTACGTGTACCCCACCTTTCATGGTACGCTAGGGCAGGTGAAGCAAAGCGTGACTACCCCGCTTCTATTTCATATCAGTCACCTTGGTATAAAGAATATAATGTTATCGAAGACCATTTCGCAAGGGTTAACACCGCCCTCACAAGGGGTAAACCTGTCGTTAAGGTTGCGGTTATTCACCCTGTTGAAAGTTTCTGGCTCCATTGGGGTCCCAACGATAAATCCGCTATATTCCGCCAGAGTTGTGACGAAAACTTCCAGGGTCTTACCAGATGGCTTATTGAAGGTAGCGTTGACTTTGACTTTATCTGCGAATCTCTTTTACCCGACCTTTGCAAGGATGCTACCGCACCCCTTAAGGTTGGTGAAATGGAATACACCACAATTGTTGTTCCCAATTGTGAAACCTTGCGCTCCACAACCCTTGACAGACTTGAAAAATTCCGTGAAGCAGGGGGAAGAATTATATTTATGGGTTCTGCACCCACTCTTTGCGATGCAGTTCCCTCCGACAGAAGTGAACTTTTAGCTGACAAATGCGAAAAGGTTGACTTTTCAAGAGCCGCTATACTTACCGCCCTTGAAAAAGACCGTACACTTACCATCCGTTATGATGACGGTGACCTTTCTGATGACCTTATTTATCAGTTAAGAAAAGACGAAGACTGCAGTTGGCTTTTCGTTTGTCAGGACAAAGAGCCTCACAACAAGGACCTTTGCCGTAGCGATGATATCAGAATCACCATTCCCGGTGAATATACCGTAACACTTTACGACACACAAAGTGGTGACATTTACCCTGCGGACGTTACATACACTAACGGCAATACCGTTATTAACGAAGTATTCTACGGTTACGATTCTAAACTTTACAAGCTCACCGAGGGAAAATCCCAAAACAAAACAGTAACCCAAACCTCTTTCAATGGCGAAGGGATTACTGCTCCTACTGTTGTTGATTATGAACTCTCAGAAGAAAACGTACTTCTTCTTGATATGGCACAGTTCAAACTCAAAGGTGAAGAAGAATTCTCACCCGAGGAAGAAATCTTACGCCTTGACAACATCTGCCGTGAAAGACTTGGTTTAAGAAAACGCGGTGGCGAGGTTGTTCAACCCTGGGTTTATGGTGAAATTGCCCCCATATCCGAAGTTACCCTTAAATACACCTTTACAAGTGAAATTGAGTACAAGGGCGCTTCCCTTGCCATGGAAGACGTGCAACAAGCAAAAATCACCTTTAACGGTGCTGAAGTTGACAACACAGTTACAGGTAATTTTGTTGATATTTCCATATTCAAGGTTAATCTTCCTAAAATAGTAAAAGGTGAAAATACTCTTATTATCACCCTTCCCTTTGGTGATAGCGCAAACCTTGAAAACGTATTTGTTCTTGGTAAATTCGGTGTCAAACTCGAGGGCCGAAACGCAACTGTCACAAGCCTTCCCGAAAAAATCGGCTTTGGTGACATTGTTCACAAGGGTTTCCCCTTCTACGGCGGTAACATAACCTACAAAATCCCTGTTGAAGTTAAAAACAATACCCTTAAAGTCTGCGCTTCCGATTACCGCGGTGCACTTATAGGTGCCGCCCTTGACGGTAAAGAAATAGGCAAAATCGTATATCCCCCCTATTTCGTATACGAAAAAGACGTTGAAAACGGCGCTCATCTTCTTGAACTTACCCTTTTCACACACCGTTACAACACCTTTGGACCCATTCACCTTGTCAACGAAAAAGAAAGTTGGCATGGTCCCGGCGCTTGGCGCAGTTCAAAAATTAACTGGAGCTACGAATACGTATTAAGGAAAATAGGTATCTTAAAAGCACCTGTGACAGAATAAGACTAACCCCTGTCGGAATTGACCGACAGGGGTTATTTTTTTATTTCTTACCAAGTTCAAGTGTTCTCTTGTATGCTTTTTTTACTGCGTTCATGGCGTTTGCTCTGAAAGCACCTTCTTCAAGGGCTTTTACGCCTTCGATTGTGCTACCTGCAGGACTGCACACCGCATCCTTAAGTTTCCCGGGATGTTCGCCTGTTTCAAT
>JAZRFO010000080.1:0-2539 GCA_045643685.1 Acutalibacteraceae bacterium | reverse complement strand
CGCTTGGCCTCCGACTTCAACACTTTCCACTAAAGTATATAAAGAGAAGTCAACGTCACATTTAAAGTCAGAGGGATAAACCCTGTTCCATTTATAAACGATAATTTCATTTACACCCGAAACATCTTTCAAGGACTTGTTTTCAACAAAGCAGAAGTCATTCTCACCTGTTTTTGTTAAAAAATCCTCGTCCGCAATTACATTTTCACTATAATCCCCAAAGAGTTTTTCTGAAAAGGGTGATATATAAAGCTTTCCACCCTCAAGATTATTAATAATATCCTTAATAACCTCTTTATCGCGACTTTGTCGGCGGTTGTTAAAAAGCATTCCGTTATTATCGTCAAGACAAATTATAGCTTTCATATTCAAATCCTTTCGGCAACCTCGGGAAAAATCTCAAGACTTCTTTTTAAAATACCGTGCATCATAGCAATTCCGACGCCGTAATTCACAATGGGTACACCCTGTTCCTTTGCCTTGGTCTGACGGTATTTCATTTCCTTTTCGTTGAGCATACAGCCGCCACAATGAACCACAAGTGAAAACTCACTTAAATCATCAGGGAATTCACCGCCCGAGGTAAAGGAAAATTCAGGCTCACACCCTGTGAAGCTCCTTATCCAATCAGGCATTTTAACTGTGCCTATATCGTTGCATTGGCGGTGATGGGTACAACCCTCGCTTATGAGAATTTTATCACCGTCTTTGATATTTTTAAGCTTTGAAGCACCCTCCACAAGGGCTTCAAGGTCACCCTTATAACGTGCCATAAGTATAGAAAAGGATGTAAGAACCACATCACCGGGCAAAATTCCCGCCACTTTTCCAAAAACTTGTGAGTCGGTGATAACAAGGGTGGGTTTATTTTTCAACCCCTCAATAGTACCTTTCAATTGCTCAGGTTGGCACACAATAGCGGTGCATTTTCTATCAAGAATTTCTCTTAAGGTAAGCTGTTGCGGAAGAATAATTCTCCCCTTAGGTGCGGATTCATCAATGGGCGTTACTAAAATTACCGTATCACCCTCATTAAGTTTGTCGTAAATAATATAACGGGGTTTTGATACTGACTTTGAAAATTGCCCTATTTTCTCTTTAAGTAAATCAATGTTTTCGCCCTTTAATGCACTTACGAGAATTTCATTATCCTTTAATTCAAATTTCTTTTCAGAAATATCGCTCTTATTGTAAGCCACAATATAAGGGATTTCGCGTTTTTTGAAAAGTTCAATAAGCTCCTTTTCTTTTTCGCTAAAATCCGCAGATGCATCGGTTACAAGTATGGCAATATGGATTTTAGAAAGTATTTCGTTGGTTTTTTCAACTCTCTTTTCACCTAAAGTGCCCTCATCATCAATACCGGGGGTATCAATAATTACAACGGGACCTAAGGGTAGAAGCTCCATTGCCTTTTTAACAGGGTCGGTAGTAGTACCTTTAACGTCCGACACCACCGAAAGCGACTGACCCGTAACCGCGTTTACAAGGCTTGATTTGCCCGCATTACGCAAACCGAAAAAGCCTATATGTATTCTTTCAGCCGATACAGTTTCATTCAATCCCATAAAATCACCTTACCCTGTACAACTTAGAATCTGAAATCACGTCTGTTTGAATTTTTAATATCTTCAATATTCTGCTTCGCTATATTACGAACCTTTTCGAGAGGAACTTTTTCTAATTCCTTTGCCACCATTTCGTAGCCTGTTTTCTTGGTTTCATCTGAAGCATAGTCCTCAAGATACTCGCTTAAGGTCATAAGAGCATTGGGGTGGCAACAGTTAAGAATCTGACCACTCTTACAAAGGCTCATAAATCTGTCGCCTGTTCTTCCTTCGCGGTAACAAGCGGTACAGAACGAGGGAATATGACCATTCTGCATAAGCCAATGCACAACCTCGTCGAGAGTACGCTGGTCGGAAACGTCAAACTGTTCGGAATCGTGGGGACGTTCCTCCTCAGTGTAACCGCCAACGGAAGTACGTGAAGCACCGCTTATCTGTGAAATACCAAGGTGAAGCGCTTCACCACGCACCTTTTCGCTTTCACGGGTTGAAATAATCATACCTGTGTATGGAACTGCAATACGGATACACGCAATGATTTTTTTGAACATTTCGTCGCTTATGCCGTTATCGAATGCATCGGGGTCAATGTCGTCCGCACGTTTAAGACGAGGAACGCTTATGGTGTGGGGGCCCACGCCGTGAACCGCTTCAAGGTGTTCTGCGTGCATAAGAAGTCCCACAAACTCGTACATATATCTCTCAAGTCCGAAAAGTACACCAAGACCTAC
This sequence comes from Acutalibacteraceae bacterium, assembly GCA_045643685.1. Taxonomy (GTDB): domain Bacteria; phylum Bacillota; class Clostridia; order Oscillospirales; family Acutalibacteraceae; genus DTU089. The sequence continues at coordinate 240 of JAZRFO010000080.1, read as the reverse complement.
GTCGTCAATACCACCCTCCATAGCTCTGTCCATAGCCTCGGTATGGTAAACGTAATCGTGCTTGGGGCCTGTGGGGTGAAGTTCAAGATAACTTTCCTTATGATAAGTTTCCTGGAAAAGAATATATGTACCAATACCCGCATCCTTGAGTTTGCGGTAATTTTCAACAGTAGTTGCGGCAATATTTACGTTAACACGGCGGATAGCACCGTTTTTGTGGTTAACACTATAAATAGTTTT
>JAZRFO010000079.1:0-1624 GCA_045643685.1 Acutalibacteraceae bacterium | reverse complement strand
CTTGTAGATTTAATATATAAGTGATATTATGTAATATATATTGGAAAAATAGGAGTTTTTTTATGGCTAATTATGATATAGTTATCGTCGGTGCATCTACCACCGGTTGTTGGTTTGCTGAAAAAATGGCATCTAACGGCTTCAAGGTGCTTGTTCTTGAAAAACAGCTGCCCGAAAATGTATCAAGAGAATATGATATTTTTCATATGGGTGAGCCCGATATGGTTAAATTCGGTTTACCCGTTCCAGATGAAGGCAGTCCCTTGCGTGAATTTAATTTCAGTGGTTCGCCCATGTGTTCACCCTACGGCACTTGCCGCAAAAAGGCAGGTAAAGCCAAAATAATCGGTCTTCATAAGCACGACTACATAATGTTTATGGCAGATAATGCTAAAGAAAAGGGTGCAGAGTTTATCTACGGTGCTCCTTTTGTTGACTTGATTTTTGGCGATAAGGGTGACGTAATCGGTGCAAAATACGAAACTGCCGACGGCGTTCAGGAGGTTTATTCGAAGTTAGTTGCCGATTGTTCGGGTATTCCGTCCGTTGCAAGACGCAAACTTCCCGACACGTCTTACGTTGAAAACTTCAAGCTTAATCCCGTGGATATTCTTTACGTAATTCTTTATTATTTCGAGTATCAGGATAAATCAATTAATCCCCGTGATATTGATGCTTTCTTTATGCAGTATAAGTCCTGGTGTGCACCTGCGGGTAAGGGTTACGATGGTTTGTTCGGTATCGGTGCTTGTTACTCTTACGAGTACGCTGAGGAGGTTTACAACTCTCAGTTTATGAAAAACGTTAAATTCCCCGAGTATACTGTCAAAAAGGTTGAAAAGGGTATGACTCCCTATCATCGCTCCGTTTACTCATTTGTTGAAGATGGTTTCATTGCAATGGGTGATGCGGCATTCCTTACAAAGCCCACTTGTGGTGAGGGTTGTACATCTTCACTTGTTCAGGGCGAAATTGCAGTTGATGTTATCACAAAGCTTCTTAACAAAGGGGAGGCTTTAACAAGAAAGAATATGTGGAGCATCAATAAACGCTATATGGTGGCTCAGGGTAAGGAGTTTGATTCAATGAGACCCTTACTTATGGGACTTATCAAAATGACCATTGACGAGGCGGAATATTTATTCCAAAATGACGTTATTTTCAGTAATAAAATCCTCGGTGGCATGGATGATGGTCTTAATCTTTCCACAAGTGATATTGTTGATATGGTAAAGGGTATTGTAAAAGGTGTTGCCAAAAAGAATATCAGTATCAAATCCGTTGCTTCACTTCTCAAGGGTCTTAAACAAAGTGATGCGGTAGGTAAGCTTTACGATGCATACCCTGAAAGTGTATCGGGTTACATAGAATGGAAAGAAAAAGCAGATGCACTTTGGAATGAAATTGGCGATCTTTCATCTACTTGCGACCCTGTAATTATGAAAAAATTAGGTATTAAATAAGGAATTACTATGTCAAAACTTTCAAACAAAAAAGATATAAATTTTTTAACTTTACTTTGCGCCGCGGTTTATTTTGTAAGCTATGTTTCACGAATTAACCTTGGTGCGGTGCTTGTTGAGGTTGTTAACAGTGGCTTTGCGGATAAAAAGACCGCCGCCCT
>JAZRFO010000078.1:0-2120 GCA_045643685.1 Acutalibacteraceae bacterium | reverse complement strand
TTTTTACTCGTAGTTATACCAATACGGCAAATTCCCGCGTGGTTCTTTGAGTAATAAACAACCAACGCAGGATCAGTAACTGTTTTGCCCCTATTATATAACCGACGAAAATCGGAATTGCTTTTCAGCGTGACGAAGTCTGACACATTATTCTCCTTCGGGTGTTAACCCGACAGTCAATAAATCTTAGTATGTGAGCTGCTTTCTGCCTTTTTTACGACGACGAGCGAGCACCTTACGGCCATTTCTGTCTGCCATTCTTTTGCGGAAACCATGTTCCATCTTTCTGTGTCTTTTTTTGGGCTGATAAGTTCTTTTCATTTTTCGTTACTCCATTCTATATATTCAGGTAGTATTTACGAGGAAGTAGTAGAAGTTGTAGTAAATTTAAAACCTGTATTTTATTATTCTGCAACAAGGCAGTTGCACATTGCATTATATAAAAATTCCGACAAAAAGTCAATACCATTACTAAAACAAAAAAACACTCTTTTTACAACCAAATAATAAGCATATTGCACATTAGTATCAAAAATTTTCGTTAAATCAGCCAATTTAAAAATCTTAAAAAAAGTTGTATATTGATTATGTAAACACATGGGAGGTGTTCTTATGAAACGTTTTTTGAAAATATTATCTGTAACCTTGGCATTTATTATGACTATTTTACCAACCTTTTCTTTTGCTGCAAACTCTGTTGAAGGCAAAAACTACGTCATGGACAGTTGTTATGAAAATGTTGATTGGGACAACTGGAAAGCCTATAAAGTACAGCTCCATTGCCACACTAATGCAAGCGACGGTTTTCTTACCGTAAAAGAAGTGGTACAAAAAAGCTATGACTTAGGATATGACGCTGTTGCCATAACTGACCACGGCACCATTAACAAAGGATGGAACAACGAACCAGACCTAATCCCCATTGTGCGTCTTGTAAAATATGACCGCACCCAGCTTGCTGACATTATCCCCCTTACCCAGGAAGAGTACGACTCTTATATCAACGGCACAGCGCCCACAACAAATGGCTCTGTTCGTGAAAATGGTATGATTGATGTTCCTAAAGGTATTGAACTTAATGCAGCTACCCCTGTTGCAGATTGTCATCTTACCGGCTATTACTGTGATTACGGCCAAGGGTTACTTGGTGTATACGGCGACTACGAAACACCGTCAAAGGGTGTTAAGGACGCAGGCGGTATATCCATGCTTTCCCACGTAGGTGAATATGTTTACACCGATAAGGACTCAGAAAACTATGTAGGTCAGCCCGTTGACGAGTATTATGTGAACAAATTTTCCAGACTTTTCCTGGACAACGCCGGTTCATCGGTCGGTATGGGAATCAACAGCGCAACCGATGCACATACCCGTTGTGACAGAATACTTTATGACAGTATTCTTCAAAAAACAATCCCCTACGGAGTTGTACCCTGGGGCTTTACCTTCTCTGATTCTCACGATGAAGCCTCACTTAACAATGCATACACAATGCACTATATGCCTGAACTTTCCAACAATGATTTAAGATACAGTATGGAAACCGGTACATTCTTTTCAGTATCCCATTTTTCAAACGGCGTTGAACTTAACGGAATGAGGGAAATGCCCGAATATATTGAAGAGGAAGTAGACGCATACTCCAACGAAACTCCCCTTGTAACAAGAATTGAAATTGACGAAGAGCTTGATACAATCAGTATAGAAGGCGAAAACTTTGATACAATAACCTGGGTTTCAGATGGTCAGGTGCTCAAACGTGGCGGACTTGAAGACACAACCCTTGATTTAGATGATTTTGATAATATCGGTTGCTATGTTCGTTTTTATATAACAGGCGAAAACGGTATTTGCTATTCACAGCCCATTGTGATTCACGAAGAGAATGTTATTCTTGAAAGTGAGGATGTTCCCTATACCAACGATATATCAACCTTCCTACGTAAGCTTGTAACTTTCTTTGACGTTCTCTTCTTCCAGAACAGTGCCTTCATTGACACGTTCAAAGAAATTGTTCTTGGTTATTAATGAAATATCAAAAGGCGATGCAAATGCATCGCCTTTTTTATTTTACAAACCGACAAAAAAACAGGAACCTGTTTTGCACAAGTTCCTGTGTG
>JAZRFO010000077.1:0-10189 GCA_045643685.1 Acutalibacteraceae bacterium | reverse complement strand
GGGGTTTTATGTGACGAAGCAAGACACGGTAAAGCATTCGAAGGTCTTCTTAAGAGATATTTTGGTTGATAAATTATGATTCCTGAATGTTGCCCTGCTTGTCAGGAAAAGGAAGAATGGAAAGAAGTCATCAATCCATTTACAACAGGTGTTCCAATAGGAAAAAACCTTCGAATTTCACTTATAAAAACAACAGGATTTGGTTTTTATAAAGTAAAATATCGCTGTGGAAAATGTGGTTTCGAAAACAAGTATGATTATAGAGAAAATCATTGATACGAAGCAAGACACGGTAAAGCATTCGAAGGTCTTCTTAAGAGATATTTTGGTTAATAAGTAGGATTCAGGCATGTGGATTTTTCTGCATGCCTTTTTCTTTTTTACACTTGAGTATATAATTTGTGTATGGTATATTATAAGAAAAGGGGTGTATGATATGGCGAAAGAAAAAGTAGATGTAAGAGAAAAATTAACGGAATATAAATTAGAGTTTGGCATGTTGGAAAAGAAACCTTGTACTAAGCAAGAGAACGAAGCGTACCTTAATTTGTTGAAAAATGGTGGAGTTCTTCCTGATGGAGTTTTTCGTTATGAGAATGCTGACGGTGAAAAAACGGATGAGTTTTACACAACCGGCGCATCTGATTTAACAGAAACCGAAATACAAGAATATCTTACATACCAAAAATTAAAATATATTAAGACTATAAAGAATTGTGCGGTTTTCTTTACTGCTCTTACAATTGTTGGAATGGTATGCTCTTTCTTATTAATGTTGACTGTATTTAATTGATGCTTTCCACAGCAAGGCATCCGAAGGTCTTCTTAAGAGATATTTTGGTTAATTAATAACTTTGAGAGTGTGGTTTAGCCACACTCTCTTTTGTTTTAAGTCGACTTTGCTTTTTAGTATTTATATGGTATAATATATTAAAATAAAAGTATTGGAGATAAACTATGAAAAAGAAAACCAAAAAAATTCTTGTTTCATTACTTAGTGTAATAGTGGCAGTTGTTGTTTTGCTTACTGTGGCAGGACCTTATTTTGTGCTTATGGGTGCTCGTCAACCTGAGGTTGAGGCAGAATATGCCTACAGTGAGTATTTCTATAATGACTATGACCAAATACGCACTCACCTTAAGGAGCGTGTAAGCCAACTTAAGGAAAATGGCGTTGAGGTGGAAGTCAGCGAATACGCAGTTAATGAGGGTGATGACCTTTATATTGATAATATTTACCTGCCCAGTAAGGATAAAAAGGATAATCTTATTGTTCTTACCACAGGCGTTCACGGTATGGAAGGGTATATCGGCTCCGTTATGCTCGACGTGTTTTTTGAGGAGATTTATCCGACCTTAAATACAGATACAACAGGTGTGCTTATTATAGCCAACGTTAACCCTTACGGTATGAAATATATGCGCCGTTATAACGAAAACAACGTTGACCTTAACCGTAACTTTATTCTTGATTGGGAGAATTTTGACCTTTCGTCCAATAAGGATTATCCCGAGGTTAAAGAGTTCCTTCAACCTGAGGGTAAGGTTGGTAACGCTTTGTGGCACGAAGTAGGTTTTTACGGTAATCTCGCCAAAGAGGCGCTCACAAAAGGTGCGGATAAAGTTTCAGATGCTTTATTGACAGGTCAGTACGAATATCCTCAGGGTGTTTATTATGGCGGTAATGGTGACGAAAAATCAACCACATATCTCAAAGGTGTGTTCAATAATTGTCTTGACGGTGAATATGCAAATATTGTTCATATAGATATTCACTCAGGTTACGGACCCAGATATAATATGGTAATATTTAACTCAGTTTATGAAACTATGACAGAAGCCGAAACCAAAAAGGCTTTCGGTTATGATTATGTAATTTCACACGATTCAGAGTCTTTCTACGCAACAACGGGTGATACAACCGATTACTTCTATCGTCTTGCAGAAAGCAAAAATACCGATAAAGAATTATTCTCAACCTGCTTTGAATTCGGTACAATCGGTGACAGTTTTATGGATTCCATACTTTCACTGAAATATACCGTGGATGAAAACAGAGAGCACTGGTATCCTACTAACAATAAGGTTACAAAAGAAGTTATAAGCGAAAATTACAAAGAACTTTTTTACCCCACCGAAACTCAGTGGCGTGAAAAAACGGTAGCTGACTTTAAAACTGCCACCGAAGGTGTACTTAAAGCTAAATTAAAGTAATTGCATTTGTTTTTTGTGGTTAATCTGAGAAATTCTGCTAACACTATATAATACAATTTAGTATATAGGAGTTGTTAGTATGAGATACGAATGTCCTTGCGGTTACGTGTACGACACCGCCAAAGGTGACCCCGATAACGGCATTGCACCCAATACAAAATGGGAGGACGTACCCGAGGATTGGGTTTGTCCTGTTTGTGGTCTTGGCAAAGAGGATTTTTACGAGATTTGACATCAGCCGACGGGTTTTCCGTCGGTTTTTGTTGTAAAAATAGGTTATGTATGATATTATGAAACTGATAAAAACAAGTTAAAGGAGTATGTTTATGGATAACACTGCATTATTTAATTTATCTTATGGTGTTTACGTTGTCACTGCATGGAACGAGGGTAAGCCTACGGGTTGTACCGCAAACTCCGCTATGCAGGTAACTGCTACCCCTGCAACGGTTGCGGTTTCAATTAACCACGACAACCACACCAATAAATGTATAAAAGATACGGGTGTTTTTGCCATCAATATTCTTGGCGAAAATATTGACCCTATGATTATAGGCTCCTTTGGTTTCAGAAGCGGTCGTGACGTTGATAAATTTGAGGGTATTGACCACCTTGTAAAAGGCTATGTTCCCGTGTTGCCTCAGGCGATTTCTTATATAACCTGCAAGGTAATTAATACAATGGAAACTGAAACTCACACAATTTTCTTGGGTGAGGTTACGGATGCAGGACATCTTAATAAAGATGTACCTATGACATATTCTTATTATCACAAGGTTATAAAGGGCTCCGCACCTAAAAATGCACCCACTTATGCAGGAGATTAATATGAAAAATATTGTATTAATCGGTATGCCCGGTGCGGGTAAAAGTACCGTCGGTGTTCTTTTAGCTAAATCTATGCTTATGAATTTCTGCGATACGGACTTGCTTATTCAAAATGAAACAGGCGAGAGCCTTTGTGATACCATTAAAAAACAAGGCATTGATGCATTTGTAAAGCTGGAAGATGAAATTATTTATAAAAATGATTTCAATAATAGTGTTATAGCCACGGGCGGTAGTGCGGTCTACGGCGAAAGGGCTATGACTAAGCTTAAGGGTAACGGCAAAATTGTTTACCTTAAAGTTACTCCCGGGGAACTCAATAAGCGTGTTAATAACATACATACCAGAGGTATTGCTATGAAAGAGGGTACAACACTTGCCCAACTTTACGAAGAAAGGGCACCCCTTTACGAAAAATATGCGGATATCACAATTGAATGTGACGGCAAAACCCCCGAAGAATGTGTTGATTTGATTATAAAATAAAAAATCCAGACTCGTTTGAGTCTGGATTTTGTTTTTTAACCCCAAATAAACCAGAGTAACAAATAACCTGTAGTAACAGCGGCTAAGGTGAAGGGTATGCCGTATTTCATAAATGTTGTACTCTTAACCTCGTGACCTTCCTTACGAAGGATACCGATACCTGCAATATTTGCACTTGCACCTATGGGTGTAAGATTACCACCGAGGGTTGCACCGCAAAGGAGACCATAGTAAAGAAGTTTCGGGTCCATTTCGGGGAAACCTGCGGCAATAACAGGGATAATTGAAAGCATTGTTGCGGTGTATGGGATATTGTCGATAAAAGCGGAAAGTATTACGGAAGCCCACACAATAATTGTAAATACAAGGAAGGGTGAACCTGCACCAAGACTTGCGATTAAGTTACCGATAACGTCAACAACACCTGCGGATTTGATACCGCCAATAACAATGAAAAGGAATGTCAAAAGGGCGATGGTGTAATAGTCAATTTCCTTGAATGCGCTTTTAACAATGTCTTTGTTCTTTTTTATGACAAGCTCTCTGAATGCACCTACAAGGAAGAAAGCGATACAGATAATACCGTTTGTGATGTCGGGCTTGTAGAACTGACCGGGTGCTGCACTGTCCTTGTAGGGAATAAATGAAACACCAATAAGAGCAACAACTGTACCTACAAGGAGGATTGTGGGGAAGTAATCTTCAACCTTTGTTTCGCCTTTGAAGGAAATTTTACCCTTTTCTTTTCTGAACATAAAGAGGATAATAAGTGCGGAAACCAAAGCACCTGCTTCAACTACCCAGAACATACCGGGTTTAAGTGCACCGTTGGCGGCTTTGTCAACAAAGAATGATGAGAAATCAAGTCCTGCTTCCTTTGCAAGAAGGATTGAGGTTGTGTCGCCAACAAGCGTAGCCGCACCCTGAAGGTTTGATGAAACGGCAATACAGATAATGGACGGAACGGGTGAAATATTAAGCTTTTTACAGAATGCAAGAGCTACGGGTGCTATCATAAGAACTGTAGCCACGTTATCAACGAAAGCGGACACGATACCTGCAAAAAGTGAAATAACAACTACAACCCATTTAACGTTGGGCATTTTAGAGATTAGTACGTCGGATAGTAATTGGGGCATCTTTGACTCGATGAACAGGTAAACAGTACCCATAGTACCCGCAATCATCATAATTACGTTCCAGTCGATTTCCTGTAGGGCGGCACCGATTCCGTAAGAGAACGTTCCGTCACCGACAGTAAAGAAATCGGCACCGAATAAATCGGGTTTGAATGTGGCTATAAGACCTAAACCTACAAAAAGTAATGCGGAAACACCTACGATATAGGGGCGTATTTTTTGAAAAATAAGCATAAGTACGTAGGTTATTGCAAAGATTACCAATGCAACAATTGTGATTTGACTCATAAAAATCTCCATTCTGGGGTGAAATTAGCCTGAAAAAAATACCGCCAACTATGTGGCGGTACAAGTAAAATGAAATAATAAAAATTATATCAGAAAACTTACAACCGCATAAATAGTTTGCAACGCAAACTATGTCAGACTCCACCACTTACGGGTTGCAATTTGATTATATTATTCTAAGATTAAAATGTCAACAAAAGTTATTTTTTAAACGAAGTATGATGGTTTTTTAACAAATATATTGTTTTGGTATAAAAAATATGTTAAAACATACTTAAAATATTTTTTCAGGTGATTAAATGAGTTACGATAATATTCCTCAGTGGATTAAGGACAGTAAAACAGATATATCCGAGCAGAATGACGAGGTTGGCCTTATTGTTGCAGGATATATAGGTGCCTTTGTCAAAAGGGGATTTACCCAACAGGAAATGGGCTCCCTTATGGCAAGTGCTTTCTTATTACCTTTAGAAATGGTAGAAAAAAGAGTTGACGCGGTGCTTTCTTTAACCGATGATAAGGAAAAAGCTAAAAAGCTTTGTATTTTCTGTGTGCAGAAGGGTGAAATTTTTTCAGTCGAAGATACGGACCCTTGTGAAATTATAGGGATTTTAAAAGAAAAATACGGTAATGAAGCGGTAATTGAAACCTTGCTCAGTTTCCCCGAAATATTATATGTATGGAAAAATTCTGCAGTAAGAGATTTGCCTGAAAATGAAAAAAACAGAAATAGAGCAGAGTATATTCTGGGCGAATGTGCAACAGTTTTTCCTGAAATTCACTGAAAATAAAAAAGTGAATTCACATAACAAAAAATTAAAATTTGTCAAGTAATTTACTTGACTAATATGGCAATATTTATTATAATATACGAGATGATGTATTATTTGTGGTAATAATGCACTATCCGTATTGTATGATAATGGTTTTGTTATTTATATATTTTTTGTTATTTATAGATTTTTTTATTATTTTTTAAGTAAATTTTTTAATAATAGCGTTATTTTATATAGATATGGACCGCACACGTGTGAACGTCTGCGACAAAACTTTTATTATATGCGAAAATTCCGTGTTTTTTCGGTTTTTCGCCATCTGTGACGGAGAGTGTTATGACTTCCGTCATTTTTTATTTTTTGAAATTATCTTTAACTTACTACTCAGAAAGGAGAATTACGGTAATGATATCTATTGTTGTTGCTGTTGTTATAGCTGTGGCAACTCTTGTTGTCGGCGGTGTTGTGGGCTTTGTTGCCGGTGGTGCACACCGTAAAAAGGTTGCTGAATCAGCTATCGGTTCTGCTACTCAGGAAGCGGCTCGTATTGTAAACAACGCTATGACCGAGGCAGAACAAAAGAAAAAGGAATCAATCCTTGAAGCAAAAGACGAAATTCACAAACTCAGAAGCGAAACCGAGCGTGACCTCCGCGAAAGACGTGCCGAGGTTCAGCGTCAGGAAAGAAGAATCATCCAGAAGGAAGAAAGCCTTGATAAAAAGGTTGAGGCTCAGGAAAAGAAAGAGGAACTTGTTGCTCAGAAGCTTAAAGACATTGAGGCTAAAGAGCAAGAGGTTGAATCCCTTAAGAAAAGCCAGTTAGAAATTCTTGAAAGAATTTCAGGCTATACCAAAGAACAGGCTAAGGAAGTTATCCTCAAAACTCTTGAGGAACAGCTCGTTCACGAAAAAGCAACTAAAATATTCGACTATGAGCAGCAGCTCAAAGACGATATGGATAAGTTGGCAGGTGAAATTATTTCAGGTGCCGTTCAACGTTGTGCTGCCGACCACGCGGCAGAAGCTACTGTTTCAGTAGTTACTATCCCCAGTGATGAAATGAAAGGTCGTATCATCGTTCGTGAGGGTAGAAATATCCGTACAATCGAAACCATTACAGGTGTTGACCTTATTATTGACGATACTCCCGAAGCAATTACTGTTTCCTGCTTTGAGCCCGTTCGTCGTGAAATCGCAAGACTTACCCTTGAAAAACTCGTTTCCGACGGCAGAATTCACCCTGCTCGTATTGAGGAAATGTACGAAAAATCAAAACGCGAGGTTGAAAACACAATCCGCCAGACCGGTGAAAAGGCAATTATTGATGCAGGTGTAAATGGTCTTCACGGCGAAATTGTTAAACTTCTCGGTAAACTTAAATACCGTACAAGTTACGGTCAGAACGTACTTAACCATTCGCTCGAGGTTTCTTACCTTGCAGGTCTTATGGCAGCAGAACTTGGTGCAGACGTTAAACTTGCAAAACGTGCAGGTCTTCTTCACGATATCGGTAAGGCTCTTGACCACGAAAAAGAGGGTACTCATATCGAACTCGGTGTTGAGGTTGCTCGTAAGAACAAAGAAAACGAACAGGTTATTCACGCTATTCAGGCGCACCACGGTGACGTTGAGGCTAAAACTGTTATTGCTTGTCTTGTTCAGGCGGCTGACGCTATTTCTGCCGCAAGACCCGGTGCAAGACGCGAAAATATTGAATCATATATCCAGCGTTTGCAGAAGCTTGAAGAAATTACAACTTCATTCCCCGGTGTTGACAATGCCTTTGCAATTCAGGCAGGTCGTGAAGTTCGTATTATGGTTAAACCCGATGCGGTTTCTGATGACCAGATGGTATTACTCGCAAGAGATATCGTCCAGAAAATTGAAGGCGAACTTGAATATCCCGGTCAGATTAAGGTTAACGTAATCAGAGAGAGCCGAGCAATTGACTTTGCAAAATAAAAACAATAGGCGGAACCCTCGGCAATATATGTGGGGTTCCGCCCTTTTAATAGAAAGATGATAATTTATGCGTTTACTGTTTTTAGGTGACATTGTAGGCGAGGGCGGTTGTAATTTTATTTTAAGGAAATTACCCGATTTTAAAAGAAAAAATAATATCGACGTTTGTATTGCCAACGGTGAAAATTCCGCTAAGGGTAACGGTGTTACACCTAAGTCCTGTGATATGATGTTTGATAGCGGTGTCGATATGATAACCCTTGGTAATCATACATTCAAACGACCCGAAATATCCGACTACCTTGACAGAGATGTGGATGTGGTAAGACCATATAACTACCCTGAGGGTGCACCCGGTAAGGGCGTGGGTATAATCGACAAGGGTAGAGTAAGAATTGCCGTAATCAATATGCTTGGCACTGTTTTTTCGGAGCCTTTGGGCAATCCTTTCAGAGAGATTGACAAAGCCCTTAAGGAAACGGATGGTTGTAAAATAATTGTTGTGGATTTCCACGCGGAAGCAACTGCAGAAAAAAGGGCAATGGGCTTTTACCTTGACGGCAAAGTTACCGCAGTTTTAGGTACTCACACCCACGTGCAGACTGCGGATGAGCAACTTTTACCAAAAGGTACGGCATACATTACCGATGCAGGTATGACGGGGCCCGTGCAATCTGTTTTAGGTATTGAACCTTCACTTACAATACAGAAATTCCGGACAAATCTTCCTGTTCGTTTTGAAAACGCAACAGGGGAATATGAGATGGATGGTTGTATTATTGATATTGATGAAAAAAGCGGTAAAGCAACGGCAATAGAAAGGGTGAAAGTAAAATGAATAAAAAAATAATAGCCCTTTTACTTGTGCTTTCTATGATTTTTATGTTCGCTTCGTGTAAAGGTAATAGTGATGACGAAACCACCGAGCCCGAAAGTTATGTTTTACCTACCAAAATTATTGAGGCGGATATTTCACTTCCCTATACAAGCTCCGATTCCCTTGTGGCTTACACGGTGAAGGGCAGTCTTAATGGTGATTTGATACCCATAATGTACGAAAGCCTTTTTGTCCCAACCGATGATGGTAGGGGAATGCCCGTGTTAGCCAAAAACGGCGAAATTGAAGGAACAAAGGTTACCGTATATCTTAAAACCGGCGTTAAATTCAGTAATGGTACAGTTTTAACAGCTAAGCACGTTAAAAGTTCTTTTGATAAAGCAAAAAACAATGCTTTCTATAAGCATTCATTAAAGAACGTTGCTTCAGTTTCTGTTCAGGATAATAACACGGTTATTTTTAAATTATCCAATCCCGACTCCATGGCTCTTAATATACTTGATTTCCCCATTGTAGCCACTGCGGGTAAAAATACTTACGGAAGCGGTAAGTATGCACTTAAATATCTTGATGATACGGCATACTTACAGGTGAATTCTTATCACAGAGATTATAAAAAAAGTTGGCACAAACAAATTGCCCTTTATGATATGTCGGGAATTTCAGGTCCCATATATCCATTTAAAGCCAATGAAATAAGTGTTTATAAACAGGATTTAAGTGACGGCAATTACGTAAACTTATCGTCGTTTACAGTATCGGAAAACACAAATAATCTTGTGTACGTAGGTATTAATTCCACTTGGGCGGGGTCAATTACCTCTATAGACTGGGTAAGACAGGCAATTAATATCGGTATAAGCCGTTCAAGTGTAACTGCTTCGTCATTTTTGGGACAGGGTAACACTGTAATAACTCCATTCAAAAGTGAGTATTATCAATTGAATACCCAAAATCTTGCAGGTATCGGTGGCGAAACCGAAAAAGCAATCGGTATACTTGAAAGAAATGGTTATACTACCATTAATTCCGATGGAGTAAGAACCAACGGCAGTAATTCTTTGAAACTTAATATTCTCGTATGTTCCGAAAATCAATATAAAGTTTCTGTTGCCGAGGCGGTTAAGAAATCCTTGGAGGAACTTGGTTTCGGTGTTACAATTACCGAAAAAAAGACATCCGAAGAATTTATCAATTCTTTAAAAGAAGGTCATTACAGTTTATATATAGGCGAGGCTCAGCTTACCTCCAATTGTGATTTGTCGGAGTTCTTCTCAGAAAAGGGGCGCCTTAATTATGGCATTTCTCCCGAGTTTTATGAGGATTTTGAAGCATACAAAAAAGGTACCGACTCAACTATGACCTTTGTTGAAGCCTTTTCAACAGAAGTTCCGTTCATTCCTTTGTATTACAGAAAAGCCGTAATTTCGGTGAATCCCAATATTACAGGACCGCAAAACGGCAATAATGTGTATGCGGATATCGGCGAGTGGAAGGTTCAGAAGGATAAATAATTCGTTAATAAAATTATACTTGTATTTAAATACGGTATGGAGTATAATATCTTTTATATTATTTAAGGAGTTGACACAATGGACCCTATAAAAGTGGATTTTTCAGGTAAGGGAAAACCCAAAGAGGTTGTTATTCCCCCTGAG
>JAZRFO010000076.1:0-2294 GCA_045643685.1 Acutalibacteraceae bacterium | reverse complement strand
TGAAGGTCTTGCCGGCTATCAGTACGATACAAATGGTAATTACTACTACACAAGCAGTGACCCCTGGCAGAGAGCTCTCGGTTACCACGAGATTTTTGACGTCGGCGCAGGTCTTGTAACCATCTATATGGATACAATGCGCTGCAAATTTGATTACAAGGATCAGAACTGGATGATTCAGTTCTGGAAGGGTCAGTACGGCCTTGCATTCATCGGCTCTGAAATCGGCGTTTACACAAAGCCCCTTGACAGAGAGGTTGACTACTACGATGCCGCAAGTGATGATGATGCTCTTTATATGGCTTGCACCTGCTACCGTAACAATGAAATCATTTTCTCAAGAGAATACGGTAAATATTGGTGGTGTACCGGTTTCATTCCCGGTCAGCTCAAAAACTTCTCTGACCGTTCAGAGCTTGCCGTTAAGTGCAGAATCACTATGAAGGACTCAAATATGCTTCTTGCATTCTGCGATGCACTCAAAGCAAAGCCCAACAACCTTGTTGAAGGCAAGCACTTTGCAGTAAGCGGTCTTGACGTGTTTATCACCTGGCAGTAACATAATTCAATTTTGTAACAATTTTCCGGTAAGTATTGCATTTAAACACTAAATGTAGTATAATATCCACTGTATGATGTATATTTGCGGTTTTTTACCGTTAGATATAAATATTATGAAAGGAATGATTTTACATGAAAAAGTTTTTTGGTGTTGTCATCGCTGTTGTTCTTTGCGTATGCATGATGGCTCCTGCTGCTTCTGCTGCAAGTGAAACTGATGCTATCGTTGACGGTATCACAGGTCTTATCAGCGGTTTTGCTTCAGGCGATACTGAGGGCGTTCTCAACGAGCTTAACCTTGGTGAGCTTGACCTTGGCGGTCTTCTCGGTTCATTCATCGAAGATGAAATTGCAGCTGACGAAGCTGATCCTCAGATCAAGTTTGAGCAGGCTATTCAGGAAGTACAGGGCGACATGGCAGGTAAGGGTCTTGACCTCAGCTGGCTTACAACAATTCTTGAAGGCCAGGTTGACGCTGACGCTGTAACAAGCGTTTTTGCTGATTTCGATCCCGCTAACCTTCCCGACCTTCTTACTGTAATTTCCGAGTCAATCGGTTTTGCAGGTATTGACATGGCTAACTTCGATGCAAGTGCACTTGGTAACTTTGATATCGCAACCCTTCTTGGCGGTGCTGATTCATCAAAGCCCGAAGGCTCAGCAACAGATATTTCAACAGACAACTCAATGGTTACCACAGACCTTGTTACAGGTATTATGGATGGCCTTAAGGGTGGTCTTACAATGCTCGGTGTTGATGCAGATGCTCTTCTTTCATCAATGTCTGACAACGAAATCATCAACTTCTTTGCAAACATGTACCTCGGCTTCCTTGGTGATGTTGAAGAAACAACCACAAAGGCTCCCGAAACACCTGACACAGGTGATACAGCTGATGTAGCAGTTGCAGCATTAACTCTTTGCGTAGCAGTTGCAGCAGCAGGCGTTTGCCTTAAGAAAAAGGAAGACTGATATTCTTCCGGAGATACAGTCTTCCCGTTTACTTATTTAACTTTTTTATAAAAAAGCTATATTGAAAAAAGACTCCCGTAAAAGGGAGTCTTTTTTTGTTGATGAAATGGCAAAAAATGTAAAGTTCTTTGGGTTACCTTTCTTTCAAGAAAGGTAACGCCCCGCGGCGAGCGATGAAAAAATGAGATGTAAAAAACTCATTTTTTTTACATCTCATGATTTTATGAACAAATATTGCAAGGGTCCCTCATAAGCTTTGCTGTTGTAATATCTATCTCAAATCCCGTTTTTCCTGCACAATATTGGTCTTTGTGATATTTTTTACCTGAAGGTGTAATATATACCTTTACTTGCTTCTTTTCCGGTATGTTAAGACTGTACAAAAGCTCACCCTCGCTGTTAATTACAAAGCCGTAGCCTTCGTAATCGGCAAGTTTTATACATTCTTCATCGTTTATAAAATAAACAGAATCCTCTTCGCAAGTGATTTTTGATTTGCCTATTGTGTAGCTGGTGGGGTTTAAGGTAAGTTTTATGGCGTTGTTTTCTGCTGATTTTTCACAGTAAATAACAGTGTCATGCATATCATAGTAAAATTTTGTAATTGAAGGCGTAGGCTTTTCGGTTTCGTGAATATAATAACACAATAATCCGTTAAAAATAAGTGATATAATAAGCATTGCTAAAAATAAGTAATTTTTAAATTTTTTCATAATAAAATCACCGCTTATATAAATAATATACATTTATATAAGTATATA
>JAZRFO010000075.1:0-4401 GCA_045643685.1 Acutalibacteraceae bacterium | reverse complement strand
CGTGGCTACCCTGCAAAGGCACTTCGCACATTCATCGAAAAGGTGGGCGTTTCAAAGGCATACAGTGTTGTTGACTACGGACTCCTTGAAGCTTGTGTAAGAGATGAACTTAACGCAAATGCACCCAGAGCAATGGCAGTTCTTGACCCCATAAAGGTTGTCATTGATAACTACCCCGAAGGTCAGACAGAGGAAATTACAGTTGAGGTTCACCCCGACAAGCCCGAGCTCGGCACAAAGACAATCACATTCGGCAAAGAAATTTTTGTTGAAAGAAACGACTTTATGGCAGAGCCCGTTAAAAAGTACTTCAGACTTTTCCCCGGTAACGAAGTTCGTCTTAAAGGTGCATATTTCATCACCTGTAATTCTTACGAAACTGATGAGGACGGCAACGTAACTGTTCTTCATTGTACCTACGACCCCGAAACAAAGGGCGGTAACGCTCCTGACGGCAGAAAGGTTAAGGGCACAATTCATTGGGCAGGTCCCAAGGCATTTAAAGCCGAAGTAAGACTTTACGACAGACTTTTCAACGTTGAAGACCCTGCAGGTGTTCCCGATGATGAATTTGTTGACGCGATTAACCCCGAATCTTTAATTGTTCTTAAAGATTGCCTTATTGAAGAAAGCATTAAGGACGCAAAGGTTCTTGACTCCTTCCAGTTTATGAGAAACGGCTATTTCTGCGTAGACAAGGATTCAACCTCCGAAAACCCCATCTTCAACCGTACAGTTCAACTTAACTCCTCCTGGAAAAAATAATATAAAGGAAGATTAATTATGAAATATGTTTATAAATCTGTTGCTGCAATTCTTGCACTTGCAGTAATCGCCGTTGTTATCTGCACACCCATTATTGCCGTTAGTCTTGAATCACTTGTTCCTGCGGCATTGGTCCTTATAGGCTCATACCTTAAAAACGACAAAGCTACAGAAATCCTTAACGAATATGAGGGTTCAGTACCTTCTGCCATCGGCGAAAGAATTTCTATTCTGGATTTAATCGCACCCACAGAAAATTCTATAGCATCAATTATTAAAAACTTGGGTTCAGGAGAAGCATCATCAACTGCACTTGAGGCACTCCAACCTGTAATTCCTGCAGCTATCGGCTTTGCAGTTATTCTCGGACTTATAGTCATCTGCGCTATTGCTACTGCGGTTACCGCTTTTGCTTGCAAGAACAACCGCGTACCGATTTACCTTAGTATAATCGGTTGTGGTCTTAATGTTATGTTATTTAAAACATCTGCAGACGTGGCAAGACCCTTTGTTGATGGTGATATAACCCTTTCAAGTCTCGTTGGCTCCGACTGGATGATGCTCCTCGGTGAAATCACAGGAGTTGAATTGCCCTCAACAATGTGGTTTGTAGCAGTTTTATTTGTGTGTGTAATTGTATGGACCCTTCTTTACAATGCTACACTTCCCGCAGAAGAAAAACTTGCAAGAAAACGTATGTTGGGAGAAATTGACTGATGATTTACGACAAAGTTGAAAATATGAGTTTATATTTCGACCGACTTCCCGGTTTTGAAAAGGTCGAAAGCGAATACAAAAAATTTATTGCCAACCCCTTTAAGGAAGGCAGAATTGATATTGATGGTGACAACCTCTGGTGCAACGTTGCATCATATACCATCGACCCCTCCAATCCCTTAAAATATGAGGCACACAGAGAATATGCCGACGTTCAGGTTATGGTTGAGGGTGAAGAAGTTTTCGGTTGGGCAAACACAAAAGAGTGTAATATAACCGAGGATTTCAAAGAGGGCTGCGACATCGCGTTTATGGATGCACCCAAGGGTCAGTTCTTTGAGTTAAGAAAAGGCTATTTCGCAGTTTTCTTCCCCGAGGATGCTCACGCACCATGCAGAAAAAGCGAAAACTCCGACACAGCCCACAAACTTGTGTTTAAAGTAAAATTATAATAAAACTAACCCCGTCACGCTCGTGACGGGGTTTATTCTTTAGTATGGCAAAGAAACCACAATGTTGAAAACCGAGTTTTCGTATTTTATGAGCATATCACCCTTGTGCTTATCAACGGTACGCTTAATGCTTTTAAGACCAAGACCGTGATTTTTCCCATCCTTTTTAGTGGAAACATAAGCTCCTGCCCTTCGTTTAGGTGCTTCGGATGATGAGTTTTTGACCGATATTATAATTTCATTATCACAGTCGTGAAGCTTTACGTAAATATATCTATCCTTGGGATTTGGGATTTTAACACAAGCTTCAATGGCGTTATCCAAGGCATTACCGATAATAGTACATATATCCATAGCAGGAATACTGTTACTTTCCAAAGGGGTAACGTCAAACTGTGTGGATATTGAGTTTTTCTGTGCATACAGTAGTTTTTCGTTAAGCACCGCATCAACTGCACTGTTGCGGCTCATAGAAATATATGTAGCTTCCTCAACGGCATCGGTCATTTTTTCAAGATACTGCAAAAGTTCATCCGATGTTCCGTTTTCCGCTATACCCTTAAGGCAGAGAATATGATTTTTTAAATCGTGGCGTAATTCCCTTGTGTGATTATAGCTTTCCTCAATTCGCTTGTACGATTGCTTTTCAAGTCGCATCTGTGTACTTAGGATATCCGCATTTCTTTGCATTTCCAACTGATTATGAAGTTTTGAAAACAACATAAAAACCAGAAGATTTATAAAAACAAGACCTATTGTTGAAATAATAATATATGTATATATTTCCTCGCCGGGCTCCAATAAATCAAAATAGTACTGGTAAACAGTAAGGGTACCCAGAGTGGTGACAGGCACCGTCATAAGTAAAAGCCAATACCTTAAAGGCACTGCCTTATTTTTTGATTTTGTAAAAAGGCCCAGAAGGATTATAAATGCCAACATAAACAAGTTGGGCAGTTCAATTGCTAAAATTCTGTAAAAGAAACTGTTGGCATCAATTCCGGGAAGTTGGTTAATAAAAAATGAAAAGGCAAAGTACGAAAGCAATTTAGAAAGAGCAACAAAAAGTGAATAAACTATGCAAAAAAGTGCTTTTAACCGCTTTTGTCCATCGTAAATCACCAAGGCGATTATGAAAATCATAATCATCTGACAGGCTGTTTTAATATTACCCGACTGACCTGTTTCCTGAAGTGCAAGGAGTACACCGGCACTGACAATGAATGCCGCAATTTTCGGCAATTTGCTTTTATAACGTTCGTCAAAAAACGCATTCATTAAAAGGAAAGCAAAGAGAATATCGACCGTTGACGAAAAAAGCCTTATGAGATAAAACAAAGTTGTTTCAATAACCTGTAACATATCAATCACCTTTTAGACCACAAATATGCCTCTCTTACGGCGTTTGCTCTGCTTTTACTAACAGGAAGGGTTATATCCGAAATAAGCACCGCGTCTTCCTTAGTTAATGATTTGATTTTAGTGGCATTAACAAGAAAGCTCTGATGAATACGAAGAAATTCCTTCTGGCCCAGCTCTTTTTCTATATCATCCAACTTGCCGTAAAATGATATTTCTTCATTTTTGGTATGTAACTTTATTAAACGAAGCTTACTTTCGAAATAAATGATTTCATCCAGAGGTATTTTTTTAGCAAGTGAAGGTGTTTCAACAGTATAAAAATCCGTTGTCTGTTTCTTTAATTCATTAAGACATTCACCGAAAATATGGTCGAAGGCATTTTCGAGGTCGGTTTTAAGAATATATCTGAAAGCCTTTGCCTCATAACCCGAAAAAACATACTCGGCAGAGGAGGTTACAAAAACAATAAGGGAGTTAACACCCTCATCACGAAGACCCTTGGCACAATCAACGCCATTTATGGTCTTCATTTTTATATCAAGAAAAATTATATCAAAGGATGTGGGGTCCTGTTTAGAACATTCAAGAAGTTCGCCACCGTCAGAAAATACGCTTATTCGTGCGTCCATATCGTATCCGGCAAGGCACTTGCGAGTTCTTTTTTCTAAATAATCACAGATATTCTTTTCGTCATCACAAATTGCAATACTGAGCATTTCCCCACCTCCTGAAGTTTATATTTCTATATTACTACAATGATATATATTTTTCAATCAGTTAATAATTTAATGTTTTAAAAACCTGACATTGTAAAAGTGTACATCATATATGAACCCAATATTGACAAAACTATAGCTAAAAGGACCAATGGATTAAAAAGTTGACGGGGATTTGATGTTTTAATTGCATTAACTATACAAATTATTATGAGGGCAAGTGTTATGGTAACGGGTAAGATTATTACCATTGCGGATAGCAGCAACACATATCCACACCAGAAAAACGCCATAATCACAACTTCAAAAAAGCCTGACGCTACGTCATATATTATCGGCACCGAGCTTATTGCATCCATTGCCACACCCACAAGGTTGGAAAGCATAAT
>JAZRFO010000074.1:0-2022 GCA_045643685.1 Acutalibacteraceae bacterium | reverse complement strand
CTTGAAAGCGTAATGGGTAAAAAGGTTGAGAGTTTTACTGAGCTTAAAAAGGCAATGCTTTCAAGAATTGAATTCTTTAAGGAAATGGGTTGCCGTGCTTCTGACCACGCATTCACTTATGTTCCTTACAATAGAGCAAGTGAAGACGAGCTTAACGAAATTTACAAAAAACGTCTTTCAGGTGCAGAGCTTACCACTGCAGAGGTTGATAAATACAAAACCGAGCTTATGCTTTTCCTTGCAGGTGAATATGACCGCCTTGGTTGGGGTATGGAAATTCACATCGGTGCAATGCGTAACAACAACGGACAGATGTTTAAAAAATTAGGCCCCGACACAGGCTTTGACTCCGTTGCAGACTATGAAATTGCCGTAAATCTTTCAAGACTTCTTGATGCAATGCTTTGCGAAAAGGGTCTTCCCAGAACCGTTCTCTTTACCCTTAACCCCAAGGACAATTATGTTCTCGGCACTATGCTCGGCAACTTCCAGAGTGATGAGGCTGAATCTAAAATTCAGTTCGGCTCCGCATGGTGGTTCAACGACAACTACGACGGTATGAGAACACAGATGCAGACACTTATGAACTTAGGTGTTATTTCAAAATTTGTTGGTATGATTACCGACTCAAGAAGCTTCCTCTCCTACCCTCGTCACGAATATTTCCGCAGAATTCTCTGCGAACTTTTAGGCGACCTTGTTGAGGAAGGCAAGTACCCCGAAGACATTGAATTCTTAAGTAAAGTTGTTCAGGATATTTCTTACAACAACGCAGTAAAATATTTTGGTGTATAATTCCCTAAAACACAAAACAGGACTTTGGTTAAAAACCAAAGTCCTGTTTATTATAATTTTTAATCCCAATAATCTACTTCGTGAGGAAGATTGATGTTTTCTGCTTTGAAAACGGGTGTTTTACCCTGTTTTCGTTGCTTGTCGTAGTCCTTCAAAGCTCTGAAAGCGTATTTACCTAAAATCAGTATTACGGGCATATTGATTATTGTCATACCGCCCATTGTAATATCCGCTATATTCCACAGTAAATCTGCACTGAGACCTGCGCCCACAAAGATTACCAAAGATGCGATAACGTAATAAACACGCATAAATCTTTTACTAGGAATTTTGCCCATAATAAATATTATGCATTTATCAACGTAATAGAGGTTGCCGAGCAATGTTGTAAAGGCAAATAAAATCATTGCTATTGTAATGAATATGGGGCCGAATTTTCCTAAGGTACTACTCAATGCCAACTGTACGTAGGGTGCACCCGAAAGCTCTTTTGTAGGTTCAACACCCGAGCACATACACATAAATGCCGTTGCACTGCATACAAGGATTGTATCAATAAACACGGATAAAACCTGTACAAGACCCTGTTTTGCAGGGTGGCTTACCTCTGCAGATGCAGAAGCGTTGGGTGCGGAACCAACACCCGCCTCGTTACTGAACAAACCACGTTTGATACCATACATTACACAAGAACCACTGAAACCGCCAAAAATTGCCTTTAAATCAAATGCTTCAGTGAAAATTGTACGGAACACATCGGGCAACAATTTAAAGTTAAGAGCTACAATAAGCACCGCCACAAGAATATATGCAACACCCATAAAAGGAACAAGGAAACTTGTAACCTTTATAACCCTTGAACCGCCACCCATTAAGCAATATCCTACGATAACCGCTAAAATAAGTCCGATTATCCAAGGGGTAACATCCGCGTTATAAAAACCATAGCCTGAAAAAGTTGACTGCAAGTTATACGAAGCCAACATATTAAAGCCGAAGCCGTATGTAAGTATAAGGAATACGGAAAAGACTATCGCAAGAGGTTTGCATTTCAACGCGGTCTGTATGTAATATGCAGGACCGCCATAGCTTCCGTCGGGACCTTTCTTTTTATAAATCTGAGCGAGGGTGCTTTCCACGAATGCAGATGCACTGCCTATAATAGCAATAAGCCACATCCAGAAAACCGAGCCGAAACCACCAAGGCACAAAGCAGTTGAAACACCT
>JAZRFO010000073.1:0-2682 GCA_045643685.1 Acutalibacteraceae bacterium | reverse complement strand
GCCTTTTTTTGCATAGGGACTGTAAGACACAACCTTTACGGTGTAAGTTCCTGTGGGAAGTTTACCGAGGTTTACTTTTATATCCTCGTTTGTTGCTCTTACGTACTCTGAAATAACAGTTTTTTCAAAGACTTTTTTATTTGATTTTTTTACTGTTATTTTATAATTTTCCGCGTCGTAATAACCCTTTGCTTCGGGGAAGGAGATTATAGTTTCACCCTTTTCATCAATGGATGTTGTGATTTTTGAGTTTTCGGGGAAAAGGGATTTCGTATCAAGGGATTTTTGTTGATGCCAGTTGAAGGTTCTTTTTTTGGCGTTACCTAAATTGGTGAAGTAGTAGTCAACATTTTCAAAAAACATTCGGTGAGCAACGTCGTAAAGCTTCATATTTACGTTGCCTTCAGCATCAACTTCAACGACCCATGCACTACCCGATTCGCCCGGGGCATCCTTGTCACCGTCAATGTAATTAAGGTTACCCATAAGCGCCTTTAAGCAACCGCAACCAACGGCGGTGAATTTACCCTGCCATACGCTTCGGGGGTCCGAGGGTGCGTAGTGGGAATGACCCGAAAAATCTACAACCTGGGGGAATTTGTTCAGAACTTTTTTCATAGTCGTATCGCCCCAGTTACCGCTACCGTAAATTGTTAAAGTGGGTGCGGGGTGTTGGTAAACAAAAACGGGTTTGTCAGGGTTTTCCTTAGTGGCTTTCGCAAGGGTTTCTTCAAGCCATTGGGCTTTGCCGGTGAAGGTTTTGCCGTTATCGTCATAGGATACACCGATAAAATGATAGCCGTTTATAACAACGTGGGTGTCAACTTCTTCACTTATGTATTTTTTATAAACCTTGTAACCTACCGTAGCGTCAACGTCACGGTATCTGATAAATTCGTGGTTACCGAGTACTATAAGTAATTGTGTTTCGTCTTTTAAGTTCTCGCCGATGATTTTGTTGAATATTTTGTATTCATCCTCGGCACCGCCACCTGTAAAATCACCTGCGACCAACAACCCGTCAAGATTTTTATAGTCGGATTTTTCGGCATAGGAGTACATATCGCAGATTAAATTTGTAAGGTCGGTGGTGTTTTCGGGTGTATCCTCACCGCTTAAATGAATATCGGAGCAGGTGACGAAACGAAGTATCGGTGAAAAATCGGCAGGTGTTTTCGGGGCATCGGAAGTAAAACCGCTTTTTAAATCCGTGGGCATAAAAACAGTGCCGAAAACCGAAGTCAGAGTTTTTGAAATTAATTGAGAAAAACCGTTAGTCATAATTAAATATCCTTTAAATTGGCGAAAAGAAAGAAGCGGCAGGCTTCTTTCTTTTTCTTTATTATTTATGATTCTTAATATAATATTTATAGAATTTTACGCAGTCGGCAACTTCTTTTACACCGATGCTTTCGTTGGCGGCGTGCATCGCGGCTAACTGTTCATTGCTCATTTTAATGGGGCAGAATCTTAAGCAGTTATCTGCAACATCCTCGTAATGACGGCAGTCTGTACCGCCTGTCATAAGGTAGGGAATAACACCCGCGTCAGGATAACATTCGTTAAGACATTTTTTAAGGTAACCAAATTCCTCGCCCTTGTAGTCAACAGTATTTGATGCGTTACGTGCGTGGATAATTTCAAACTCAAGGTCATATTTATCCGCGTATTTTTTAAGCACCGCAAGGGATTCTTCTACATTCTGGTGGGGTGATGTACGTAAGTTACAAACGATGTAAGCCTCTGAGGGAATAACGTTTGGTGTGTGTGAACCCTCAGCCATAGTGCAACAGAAAGTAGTTTTAACAAATGCGTTGCACATGGGCGAAACCATGGGAAGAACTTTAGTAAGAAGACCTTTGAAAAGCCACATATTACCCAAAACCATACGTAAGGGGAAACCAAGGTAGGGTGCGGCTTCGTCAAGCATTGCATAAACTGCACCGGAAATTTCGGCTTTGAAGGGTTTATCCTTTTCAATATCCGCAACAAATTTTGAAAGTCTTGCAAGGGGAGTGTTGCTTCGGGGTGTGGAGGAGTGACCGCCCTTACCTTTTGCAATAACCTTAAGGTCAATATAACCTTTTTCAAGAAGACCGATTGCGGCACACCAACCGTTCATTGTGGGAAGCTGGTCTTTAAGAATAGCACCGCCTTCGTCCATAGCAACGTCAAGGTGTACGCCCTTTGATTTAAGGTAATTTACAAGCTTCGGAGCACCGTCGCCTGAGATTTCCTCGTCAACGGCAGTTGCAAGGTAAATATCACAGGGGGGTTCAAACCCTTCGGCAAGTAATTCTTCAATAGCCTGGAATTCTGAAAAAACTGTTGATTTACAGTCCATAGCGCCTCTGCCGTGAATATTGCCGTCAGCAATTTCACCTGAGAAGGGGTCGCGCTCCCAGTTGGGTTCGTCAGCAGTAACTACGTCCTGATGACCCATAAGAAGAATACCGTTTCTTTTGGGGTCCTTACCTGCCCAACGGAAAAGAAGGTTTCCCTCAATTTCTGTGCACTCAAGCTTTGAGAACACAAGGGGGAAATTATTTTTCATAACCTCGTGAAGCTTATAAAACTCTGAAAGGTCGGTGTTGCCTCTTAAAGAGATTGTGGGCACTTTAACCATTTCGGAGAGCTTCTGCGCATAGTCGTTAGCTTCATCCTCTGTGGGGTTTATTGCAG
>JAZRFO010000072.1:0-4568 GCA_045643685.1 Acutalibacteraceae bacterium | reverse complement strand
CTTATCTGATTAAAATACTTGACCTCGGGCAAGTTATCCAAAATAATTTCATTCTCGCCACAATCTTTTTCGTCACGTCGTATGGGAATGGGAATATCCTTATCAATATTGGCAAAAGTGCACCCCCATTTGAACAAATCCTCAATAAAGGGCTTAGCTAACGAGCCATCGCACCTGGTTTGAGCAATAACCTTGCCGTCTGCATCGCAAATCAAAGCACCGTTATTACAAATCAAAAAGTCATATTCAAAAGGATGTTCATCCACACACTCTTTCAACGACGGGTAACCCCTACCACTAACTATACCGAATAAGTTACCATTTTTGCGCCATTTTGAAACCATGGCTTTTTTATACTCGGTAATCCCGTTGTGGTTAAAGGTACCATCGTAATCACTTGCAATAATTTTCATAATCAAAGAATGTCGTTAAAAAGGCTGAAGTTTGCTTTTTCGGCTTTAAGTTCGCCCGCCTGAATCTTCTTAATAATTTCAACTATTCTGTCATTAATGGGTGTTGCAACACCGTATTTTTTACCGAAATCACACACAACACCGTTAATTGCATCAATCTCACAGGGCTTACCCTTTTTAATATCCTGAAGCATTGAGGGTTCGATATCTCTGTGCTTTTTCATAGCAATGGGAAGCAAAAGGCAACCGAATGCGCGTTTAATTGCATTTTTGTAGTAGAAAAGACCAACGATATTTTTACCCTGAACAGGTGCAAATTCAACGCCGGCAGCGTGACCTACATCAATACATTCCTTCATACAACGGATTGCAACCTGTTTACCCGCTTTATCCTCGGACACGTCACCGAACACACCGCCAACTACTGTGCCAAGACCTGAGAATGTAGCGTTGATAAGGAGTTTAGACCAACGTGCACCCATAAGGTTTTCTTCTTCATGAACGGGACACATAAGCTCAAGTAAATCCTTAACCATTTTGAATTGTGCGTCTGTAATACCCTTCATTTTACCCATATGGAACGAAAGACTGTCTTTATCACTTGTAAGTTCGCAAACACCGGGTTCGATAAGCGCTGCACCCCATTCAACGGCACAGCCCATTGTGTGATTTTCGCCAATGATTTCGGCAATACCGGGCTCAGGAATACCATTCTGAAGTGTAACGATTACACCATCATCAGAAAGATAGTCTTTAAGGAATGTAACAACGTCTTTATTAAATAACTGCTTTGTAAGAAGCACAATAACGTCATACTTACCTTCCATCATATCGGGTGTAATAGCCTTAACAGGAACTGTCATATCAACAGTACCGATAATTTTAGCACCCTTTTCATTTAATAAATCAACGTGAGCTTTGTTACGGTTAATAAGGTCAACCTCACCGCCGTTTTTTGTAATAAAAGCACCAAGAACGGTACCGAGTGAACCTGCACCGTAAATTGCATATCTACCCATAAAAATACCTCTTTTCAACAAATAATATATTGTTTATTTTTTCACAACTATTATATAGTGTAAGAAATGAAAATACAAGTGAAATATAAAAAACAGTCACCGATTATACGTCGATGACTGTAAAAATATTGTAATAAATCAATTAACAGTAACTGTACAATATGGAGATTGTTTTTGGAAAGTATAACTTGATGCACCATACAAAGAAATCTCAGCATAAACCGACGCGCTACCGCTTCCAACCGCTGTAATATTACCATTGCTATCTACTGTTGCAACACTTGTATCAGTTGAATGCCAGGTAATTGTGCAACCACCCGCTTGCGTAATGGCGGTATTTTTAGCATTTTCACCAATGCCAAGTGTTATATTCTTTTGAGAAATATCAATATCGGGTTCAAGAACTTTTACATAAAATTCAGTATATGCAAGATTTATACCGTCGCTATTATCGGTATATTCCATATATATTCCATATTTATCACTTGCACTATATGCTTTTTCATTATAAATCTGCACGTAAGGTGTAATATCCTCAACCTCGCCAGTTGAAAAATATCCGGTTACTTCAAGACCCCTGAAGTCAAAAGTATCGCCCACATAATAAACCGTTTTAACAGGCATCTGTGTAACTTCAATTTTCATTATAAATTTGTTTGCATCGGGATTAATGGTCTCACCCTGTGTTGTATCCTGATTATGGTCAATGTCATTGTTATGATCTTTATTGGGCGGTAATCTGCCACCATTTGAGTCAGAATTATAGTCATTGGCATCTTCTGAATATTCATCAGTAGCTATTGCTTCAGTGGTAGTTTTATTATTTTTCTTATCGTTGTTTTTATCAACTTTATTAACTTTATTTGCCTTTGTAGTTTCTTTATTATCTTTGTTGAAAATATCGATGATATTATTCAAATCATTTTTATCGCTAATTTCTTCCTGAATGTTATCACCGGAAGGAATCATAAGTGAATCATTGGGGTTATCACCCTTAAACACACCTACAACCAACAAAGAAATAATTGTAAAACAACAAACAGGTACAACAATACCAACTACTTTTTTTCTTTTTTTCTTATTTTCTGCTACAAAACGCTCCCTACGCTCAAGCAGATTCTTTGTTATTTCTTCATAGTTCTTCATAAACAAAGCCCTCCTTGTCCAATTCTGATTTTAGTGCTTCCTTTGCACGGTAAATGAGGTTTTTCATCTGTCGGGGACTTTTCTTAATAATGACAGAAGTTTCTGCACTTGTAAAACCTTCAAAATATAAAAGCCAAAGAACCTGAAAATACTCGGGGTTAATTTTTTTCATCGCTCTACGGAGTTCGATTCCTTGTTCTTTTTTTATGTATATTTCCTCAAGGTTGTACTCCTCCTGAAGACAGTTTTCAACTTCCTCTATAGGAATTTCAGTATTTTTTGAGTTTTTTCTTAAATAATCAATCGCGACATTTCGCCCGATGGTATAAAGCCAGGTTTTAAAAGAGTATTTCTGGGTAAATTTTGGTTTTTTCGTAATAATTTTGAAAAAAGTTTCCTCCATCAACTCCTCGGCAATATACACATTACCAACAAAGCCATTAAGATAGAGAATCAAGCCATCCTTATAATCTCTTACAATTTCTGTTAAACCGTTGTCGTCACCATCAAGGAAACGGCGGTAGCTACTTGCACCGTTATCCATTGATTAACTCCTTCCTGAAAGGTACTTCTTTACCCTTCCATTTATTAAACGAATAAAAACACAAAAGGTCTCACATATTTTTTAATATTTTATAATATTTTTTAGATTTTTTCAAACAAAAAACTGAAAGCCAAAATTCACTCTGACTTTCAGAAAAAATAATAATTATTTTATTAGCATTCGGAACATAGAAACAACTTAAACCACACAAGCAATGCGATTTTCAAGAATTTTTTCACAGATTTCCAAATCCTCAGGAGTATTAATACCGCGTAGGTCATCTCCATCCTTAGTAAAGTATGTTTCAACATTCATACCTTTTTTAACCATAAGCTCCGGTACTTCTGTAATATAATATTCCTTCTGCACGTTGGCGCAACCAACCTCAGGAAGAACTTTAAAAAGTGACTTGCTATTGAACACCATTACGCCTGAAAAGAGTTCTTTAATTAAAGTTTGCTCGGGAGTACAGTCCTTACCTTCAACAATTCGGGCAAATCTATCATTTTCATCACGGACTACACGAGCCCAAAGCTTTAATGATGGATTTGCAGCGGTCATAATTGTGCAATCAGCTCCACTATCTGCGTGTTGCTGACACATAGCTTCCATCTCTTCACGTCGGAATAATGGCATATCACCGAAGGTAATAAGCACACTGCCCTCAAAATCTTTAAACTCTTTGGCACACTCCATAATAGCGTGACCCGTACCAAGTTGTTGTTTCTGCTCAATATAACAGAAGTTGTCACCAAAGTGCTCAATAATTTTATCTTTACCGAAACCAACAACTATGTAAATATCATTATTATCAATAAACGATATGTTATCCAATACGTACTCTAACATCGGTCTATTAGCTACCGAAAACATTGCTTTGGGCATATCTCCGCTGACTTTTTGAAGTCTACTACCCTTTCCTGCTGCGGGTACAATCGCTCTAAAAGATTTCATTTTATACTCCATATCCAATATTACAAAACTGTGGCATTAAAGCCTGAATCATCAAAGATTTTTTGCAGTATCCTTCTGATCTGCGGTAATTTAAT
Organism: Acutalibacteraceae bacterium; assembly: GCA_045643685.1. Taxonomy (GTDB): domain Bacteria; phylum Bacillota; class Clostridia; order Oscillospirales; family Acutalibacteraceae; genus DTU089. The sequence goes on along the minus strand of JAZRFO010000072.1, from coordinate 397 downwards.
CTCCATATCTTCCAAAAGCTTAAGCTGTGTACGTGCCCTGTCAAGATTCTGTCCGGGATAATCAATGCGGTAATATGTATCGCCATTTATGTGGTCCATTAAGAAGCGTATACCATCCTCTGCGGTAATTATTAAGGCTGCAAAGGGTAATAACTCAAGTTCTTCCTTTGTCAGAAGCCCACCACAGCCTTCAAGATATCCTCGTGAATAGGCTTCATAAAGCTCAAGATTACAAGAAACCTTACTAAGGTCTTTTTCATCATCCTTAGCGGTATTTGTTCCAATCCTCATACTGTCACCAAAGTCATACAAAGGTGATGATGGCATAACGGTATCAAGGTCGATAATGGCAACCGGAAGATTAGTTTTTTCATCAAAAAGGATGTTATTTAAGTTA
>JAZRFO010000071.1:0-2148 GCA_045643685.1 Acutalibacteraceae bacterium | reverse complement strand
TAGCCTTCTTCAACAGCAGCTTTGGTTGCTGCAAGAGCATCTTCAATACGGAGCTTCATTTCTTTCATTTCGGTTTCTGTTGCGGCACCTACGCGGATAACTGCAACACCGCCTGAAAGCTTAGCAAGTCTTTCTTGAAGTTTTTCTCTGTCGAAGTCGGATGTGGTTGTTTCAATCTGTGATTTAATCTGCTGAACGCGAGAAGCAATAGCGTCGTTATCGCCTGCACCGTCAACGATAATTGTGTTTTCCTTGCTGATTTTAATCTGACGTGCTCTACCAAGCTGGTTAACGTTAGCATCTTTAAGGTCAAGACCAAGTTCTTCTGTAATAACTTCGCCGCCTGTAAGGATAGCAATATCGCGGAGCATTTCTTTTCTTCTGTCGCCAAAGCCGGGAGCCTTAACACCAACACAGGTGAAAGTACCACGGAGTTTGTTCACAAGAAGTGTTGCAAGAGCTTCGCCTTCAATATCTTCAGCGATAATAACGAGTTTTTTACCTGCCTGAACGATTTTTTCAAGAAGGGGAAGGATTTCCTGAATGTTGGAAATCTTCTTATCTGTAATAAGAATGAAGGGCTCGTCAATAACAGCTTCCATCTTATCTGTATCGGTTACCATATAGGGAGAAATGTAACCGCGGTCAAACTGCATACCTTCAACAACGTCACAGCTTGTTTCTGCAGTTTTGCTTTCTTCAACTGTAATAACACCGTCTGCAGTAACTTTATCCATTGCTTCTGCAATAAGGTTACCAACGTTTTCGTCAGCAGCAGAAATTGTTGCAATTCTTGCAATATCGCTTGATGCCATAACGGGCTTTGAGTTAGCCTTGATAGTATCAACTACATTTGCAACTGCGTTTTTGATACCTTTTTTAAGCACCATAGGGTTTGCACCTGCAACAACGTTTTTCATTCCTTCGCGAACAAGTGCCTGAGCAAGAAGTGTAGCGGTTGTTGTACCGTCACCTGCAACGTCGTTTGTCTTTGTTGCAACTTCTTTTACAAGCTGAGCACCCATATTTTCGAATGCATCCTCAAGTTCAACCTCTTTTGCAATTGTAACACCGTCGTTTGTAATAAGGGGTGCGCCGTATTTCTTATCAAGAACTACGTTTCTGCCCTTGGGTCCAAGGGTGATTTTTACGGTATTGCTGAGTTTGTCAATACCTGCCTGAAGTGCACGACGAGCTTCTTCGCCGTAAATAATCTGTTTTGCCATAATAAGTTGCCTCCTGAAAATAGAGATAAGTATAAATATTATTCTACAATAGCAAGAATGTCGCTCTGACGAACGATGATATATGTTTCACCGTCGATTTTAACTTCTGTGCCGGAATATTTATTAAGGATAACTTTGTTGCCAACTGCAACCTCCATTTTGATTTCTTTTCCGTCAACAATTCCACCGGGACCAACTGCGATGATTTCTGCAGTCTGGGGTTTTTCCTGTGCGGCAGCGGCAAGAATAATACCGCCCTTTGTGGTTTCTTCTGCTTCGCAGCATTTAAGAACGACTCTGTCGCCTAAAGGTCTGGGTGTCATTAGAAATACCTCCAAAAATATAATATAAAAAAATAAATTGTCGTATTTTAGCACTCGCGGTCTTTGAGTGCTAAACATATGATACCCCTTTTTACATTAATAATCAAGAGTTTTTTGAAAAAATTTACCAATGTTTACAATTGATTAATATAATCAGTACATCCCTTGATTTATTTGTTCATTGATAATATAATGATTATAATATAATGTTATGTATCAAGGCAAAGGATATGATTTCAATTGAAAATTACCCATATTCTGAACTCCGACAAACTATCGTTGTCATTTGAGGTTTTTCCACCTAAAACCGAAACCGCCTTTGAAAGCGTAAAATCCGCTACTGAGGAAATTGCAAAATTAAGACCTTCTTTTATGAGCGTTACGTATGGTGCCGGTGGAGGTACAAGTAAATACACCCTTGATATCGCTAAAAATATCAAGGATATGTACGGTGTGCCCACCTTGGCTCACCTTACGTGTGTTTCCTCAACAAAGCAGACTGTTAAGGAGAAAATTGCTGAAATCAAGGCAGCAGGAATCGAAAACGTAATGGCTCTGAGAGGAGATATCCCTGAGGCACTTATTAACGATGACAGAAG
>JAZRFO010000070.1:0-4614 GCA_045643685.1 Acutalibacteraceae bacterium | reverse complement strand
CCAAAGGAGAAGTTACCGAGCATTTCGAAATATGTGCCGTGACGTGCGGTGATACCAACACGCTCAATATCGGGTGTACGGATACACTTCTGGCAAGTTGTAACTCGCTTTCTGGGGGGAGTTTCCTCGCCTGTGAAGTATTTTTTCATAGGTGTCATACCTGCGTTGATAAGAAGGATACTCTTATCACCCTGAGGTACAAGGGGAAAGCTGGGGAGCCTTAAATGGTCCTTGCTTTCAAAAAACTTAAGATACTTTTCTCTTAATTCGTTAAGACCTGTCCATTCCATAGTTTTATTCACTCCAATTCGTAGTTAGGAGTTAGGAGTGAGGGGTTTCGGGGCGCAAGCGCCGATTATAATGCTGGCGCAGTCCCAAAATTCAAGATTCCTAATTCCTGATTAAATAAAAAAAGCACGTTTTTAAACAATACGGGACGGAAAAACCGCGGTACCACCCGAATTGTGCAAAACGCACCACTCATAGTATCAGTTAACGCCTGAAAACGTGCCGTTTCCGACAAGGCTCTGCAAGTAGCAAATTTACGGACGGAAAAAAGCTCACACCAACCGCTTTCTCTCTGGATACCGCTACCGGAAATCATCTTGCGTCACAGCCACAAAAAATATACAAATATATTATATAAAAAATTTGTGTAAAATCAAGAGTTATTTATTTACTAAAAATAACCCCCGTACCAAATGGCACGGGGTAGAGTTATTATTGAGGAAGTTTAATGTTTTTCCAATCGGTTGCATTGCATTGGTTGTAGTCGTTGTCGCCTATTACAACAAGTGTTCCGTCTTCTTTCAAGCCCACTGTATTGTTACTACCTGTAGCAATAGCAACGATATCTTTCATTTTGCTAACGTCGCACTCACCGTTTGGATTATTGCCGGTAGCAACAAGTGTTCCGTCTTCTTTTAAGCCTACTGTGTGGTAACCACTCGTAGCAATTGCCACGATATCTTTCCAAGCGTAAACATCACATTGCTCGTCAGAATTATTGCCGGTAGCAACAACAGTTCCGTCTGCTTTTAAGCCCACAGTGCAATCATCACCTGCGGCAATTGCAATTATGTCTTCCCATTCTTCAACGTCGCATTGATTGTAATAGTTATCGCCGGTTGCGATAACAGTACCGTCTGACTTTAAGCCAACTGTATGTTCATAACCTGCGGCAACTGCAATTATGTCTTCCCATTCTTCAACGTCACATTGGTCATCATATGTGTCGCCGTCTGCAACGACTGTGCCATCTGTTTTCAAGGCAACAACGTGATTTCCACCGGCGGCAATTGAAATAATATTATCGGAATATATGTTGATATCTGAGTCGGTGGTTGTAACTTTGCCGTCTGATGTTAAACCGGCGGTAACATTTGAACCAACCGAAATCGCAACAATATTTTCCCAATCATCCAAATCGCACTGCTCACAATAGTGATCGGAATAGTAGTAATAATAGTAACCACTTCTTTCTTCATATGTGGTTACCTGAACAGTTCCATCTTCTTTTACAGCAAAGGTATGCTCATAATCTGCGCCAATGGTATTGCCCTTAATAACATGAATGATATTTTCGGAAATAATAGTTGAGCTATCTTTGTAATTGTCTAAATCGACCAAAATATCAAAAGCTTCAACATATTTTTCTTTTTCTATAAGGTTGGTTGCCTTGTTGTATTTTACTGCAGGAACAATAACAGTAGTTACAACTATTGTTAAAATTATTAAAAGAGCTATTGCACTTGAGGAAAGTGAGGCGATTTTAATTGTACGGGTTTCGCGTTTTTCTGCTTTCTCTGTATAAATCTTTGCCTTTTCAATACAGAGTGCGGCTAATTCTGCAGAGTCTTTGTATTCGCCTAATGCAATTAATGTTTTGTTGGCTTTGCGTAATTTGTTAGGATTTTTGGAACTGTTTGCAACTTTTGAAGCAGCAAGATAGTCTTTTTCATTTTGAGTTTCATCGTTACGATTGTTAATATTATCTATACACGCGATGAGTTCTGTTTTGAGTTCATCGGAGCCAAAACGCATTATTTTTTTGTAATTATTGGTTTCGTTAAATGGTTTCTGACAATTTTTCAAGTCATCGCGACGGCTGATTTGTAACTCAGCCATAAGTTTTCCAAGGTAACCTACGCCACATTCAGGGTCAATGTTAAGTACCTGTTCAAAAAACTCGTCGGCTTTTTTCCACTCTTTGTCCTCGAGAGCTAAAAAACCACGTTTCAAAAAGACATCCTTACTGTCATTTTTTTGTACGCTGCATTTTGTGCCACAATTGTGACAGAAAACAATGGCATCATTACCGCTTGTTTCAATCATAGTGCCGCAATTTTCACATTTTATAGTAGCCATATTCACAACTCCTTAAGTTTATACATTAATTATAAAACAATATTTTGTTATCGTCAATAAAATTAATTTTTTATGGTATTGTTACCCACAGTGCAGGTCTTACACCGGCTTGAGTGTTATCGGCATAGCAGCCCAAATCATCCATAGCACCGTCAACGTGAACACCACAAACATCGACACTGTATATACCGGGGGTCCTGAGCCACCACCAACAGCTTGTTTCGTTGATTGTTTCAATACCCATCTTTCTCGCGTATCTTGTGGGTGAGGCTTGTCTTGAGGCATTTGATGTGAAATAAGCTTCGGCTTCGTCGTAGCTTAACAAAAATACGTTGTCGGTTGTGTTTATACCGCCTTCGGTACCGTGCAGAGGATTATCGGGTGTTATTACGTTTGTGGGAAGAATAAGGTCTTGGTAATCTGCAGTGAAAGCGGATTGGTAAAAATCATCGTTAAGCCACTCTCTTACGGAGCTATTTGCCCAAGTGATGTCAATTCGGCTGTTATTATAAGCCTTGCAATCAAGGGCGTATACACTAACTAACAATGCACGGTTGTCCTGAATATCAAGAACAATCCAATCAATGGTTTCCTCGCCGTTACCTGTGTCGGCATCTTGCTCATAGGCACCAAACTGAATGGTGTCCCCCACTTGTGCTCTTGAAAGAGCAGTTTTATGTAACAAGAAAAGAGATTCTTCAGCCATTACAGCACTATCATCATAATCTTTTATCTCGGAAAAAATTTCATAGGCTGTTTGATAATCTTCTTTATTAAATGCAGCGGTGGCTTGTATGTATTTACATTCAAGTTTTTTATCATTTGAATCTTTATAGTCATCTAATTCTACAAAAATTTCATAGGCACCAACAATGTTGCCGTTGTTCATCATATCAACGGCTTTGTCGTATTTTACTTTGGGCATAATTACAAATATACCGATAATTACTGAAACAACAAGAGCCACTACCACAAATACCGCTATTATTGACATTATGATGAATGCAATACCTAATTTTTTGCCGGTGGATTTTTTAGGTTTATTATTCTTGGGCGATTTGGTTTGAGAATAGTCTGAGTTATTATTTGGTTGCATATTATTATAAGTTGTCATATTGTAACCCCTCCGGATTTTTTATATTTGAACTAATAAATTCAGTTTGTCAATTCATCGTAATTAATCTTAATGATTTTTGTACTGTTGAGGCAACAATCGGTGTTGTTACTGTGATAATAAGCAACAAGGCAATAGCCGTCGCCCTCAGTAATTGCAGGGTAGCAGTAGCCGTTGTTAAGGTCGTCTTCTATAAAGAAAAGGTTTTCGCGTAAAAAGGTTTTGCCGTTGTCGTGGCTTACGGCTAAGGTGTATGGAGTGCGACCCCAGAATTCCTCGTCGTCTTCCCTTAAAATATGCTCGGGTACAGGATTAAATACCGCAAGGGTCACATCCTTAAAGTTTTTAACAAGCATTGGTGATGAGGGAGAGGAGAAAAATGTGTTGGGCTCGGGGCTTGACCAGGTTTCGCCAGTATCTTTTGAGAAAGCTTGGAACTGAAAGCCCAACCCTGTACGGATATAACACCACAAGGTGCCGTCATTCATCTGGAAAAGTCCCGGCTCCTGAAAACCAAGAGGGTCCTTGGGAAAGGGGCATTTTAATTCTGTGTCAGTTTTTTGCCACGAAGCACCGTCATCATCGGAATAAAAAAAGCAAACTTCACCTGCAGGAAAATCCTCGGCATCTGTGTGAATTGAGTGTCTTGCGGCGGCGAAAAGAATTCTGCCATTTTGGAGTTTTATTACGCGGTCATTATTTAAAACATAGTAATCTTGTTGAGGTATACAATCAAGACAGTTTGTGGGTTTAGTCCAAGTAACACCTTCATCGGTGGAGCGTGTGAAAAGCAGTTTATCCGTGCCGTCGCCATTTTTTTCTATATAAAAAGCCCCGATATCACCGTTGTTCATTCTCAAAAATGAAAGGGACATAATATTGACTGCGTTTTCGGATTTTTGGAACAATATACGTTTATCACCCCAGGTTTCGCCCTCGTCGTAAGAGGTGAAAGTGGAAATCACTGCGTGTGCCTCATCCTCACGGTTATTGTCAATAAACTCAGTATAACCGAAAAGAATTGCGCCGCTTTTAAGTCGTATAAACGAACCCTCGCCGTTACGGGTGTTGTTACCCTCGGCAGGAATAAAAAACACTTGTCTGCCTATCTTTTTCATAAAATCACGCACCTT
>JAZRFO010000069.1:0-3250 GCA_045643685.1 Acutalibacteraceae bacterium | reverse complement strand
AAAGAAAGAGCAATTCTTTCTGAACGTGTTAAAATCGCCATGGGCGGTGACCCCGAAAACCCCAATGTGATTCAGGTTATTGATATTGCTTGTGACGAATGTCCCGCCGCAGGTTATGAGGTAACGGACTCCTGCAGAGGTTGTCTTGCTCACCGTTGCGAGGATGTTTGTAAGCGTGGTGCAATTTCCTTTGATCATAACCACGTTGCTCATATTGATAAATCAAAATGTGTTGAGTGCGGTCAGTGTGCAAAGGTTTGCCCTTATTCTGCGATTGTTAACCGCAAAAGACCTTGCCAGATTGCCTGTAAGGTAAAGGCAATATCAATTAATGATGATAATGCCGCATCCATAAATAACGACAAATGTACCGCCTGTGGTGCCTGTGTTTATCAGTGTCCCTTCGGAGCAATTTCCGATAAATCATATATTCTTAATGTGGTTGACCTTATTAAGAAAAGTGAACAGGGAAGAAACTACAAGCTTTACGCAGTTGTAGCACCATCAATTTCCAGTCAGTTTTCCTATGCCAAATTAGGTCAGGTTATTACAGGTCTTAAAAAGATGGGATTCCACACAGTTGTTGAAGCGGCACTTGGTGCAGATATGGTTGCTATGAGCGAGGCTCGTGAATTAGCAGAAAAAGGCTTCCTCACAAGCTCCTGTTGTCCCGCATTTGTATCTTATATCAAATCCGATTTCCCTGATTTGGTTCCTTTGATTTCTCACAACTGTTCACCCATGGTTGAGATTTCAAAATACATAAAAGAAACGGATGAGAATGCTAAAACAATCTTTATCGGTCCCTGTACTGCTAAAAAAGCGGAAGCACAACTTGAAAGTGCAAAGCCCTATGTGGATGCAGTATTGACCTTTGAAGAACTTCAGGCACTTTTCGACAGTCGTGATATTGAAATCACAACTCTCGATGAAGACGTGCTTGATAACGCCTCATATTACGGCAGAATTTTTGCACGTAGTGGTGGTCTTACAGATGCCGTAACTCAGGCTATTAAAGAGCAGAATATAACTGATTTTGAATTTAAGCCTGTTTCATGTGACGGTATTGAGGAATGCAGAATTGCACTTCTTAAGAAAAGCAAAAATGCACTTGCCGCCAACTTCATTGAAGGTATGGCTTGTGTGGGTGGATGTATCGGCGGTGCCGGTTGTCTTACTCACGGCGAAAAGAACAAGGCAGAGGTTGACAAATACGGCAAAGAAGCATTTGAAAAAAATATAAGTGATGCAATATCCGTTTTAAAATAATAAGCTTTTTCCATTTCCTATCATTCAATAAAGGCACTCTCCCTCCACAGGTTATCTGCGGAGGGAGAGTGTCTTTTGTTGTGTTATCAATAAACCTTAATCCATTCTAAATCGGGTACGTCGCGGGATGCCATAATGCTTATTTTGATTTCATCCGTTTCGGTGGGGTCAATTTTTATGATTTTTCTGCTTCCCACGGTTGTGCCTTGCTCGGCTTTATCCCAATATCCTTCGTTGTTTTTGGTGAATATCTGGAAGTTTGAAATCCGTTGACCTTCGCTTATTCTTTCTGCAAGTTCAATGTATTTAACCTTATTTACACCATTTAACTTTACGATATATTCGGGTTGAGTTTCACCATAACCGTCGAGAGTTGTTATCTGGCAGTTTTTGGCTAAATCAGTACCGATTTCGTTTTCCAACATTTCCCCAAGTTCCTTGAGTCTTGTAACATCTTTATCATTGAATTTTCCGTTGGGCATAGGGGGGATGTTAAGGTTAAAGGTGGTGTTATTCCCTACGGAGTTAAGATATGTGTTGAAAAGTCTTTCTAAAGAATGGGGCTTTTCGTCTTCGTGGTAGAACCAACCGGGTCTTATGGACATATCAGTCTCTGCAGGGGCGAAAACAAGCCCCTTTGAATATATTATTGTTTCAAGTGAACCGATTGCAATATCACTATTGTAATTGAAACTTAAGTCACCCTCAACCACAGGCCCTTTGGTCTGGGGGGCGTTCATAGAGCAAAGTTCATAGGGTACGACCGCCCATTGTGCGTGAGGCGCGGAGCCTGCCTCGTTACCACACCAGCGTATAATTCCCGAATCGTGGAAAACAGCTGCATTGGGCTGATACTTTTCAATTAACTCAACGTAGCCCTTGAAATCATATTCCTGTTTTTTGCCATTAGGACCTTCACCACAGGCACCATCAAACCATACGTAGAAAATCTCGCCGTAGTTTGTAAGAAGTTCGGTCAATTGATTTTTATAGTAGATGTTATATTCATCCGTGCCGTAAAGTTTCGAGTTTCTGTCCCAGGGTGAGAGGTAAAAACCAAATTTAAGTCCGTGTTTTTTACAGGCGTCGGCAGTTTCTTTTACAATATCGCCCTTGCCGTTTTTGTAAGGACTGTTTTTCATACTGTGCTCGGTGTATTTAGTCTGCCATAGGCAAAAACCATCGTGGTGCTTTGCCGTAAGCACTACACCTTTCATACCTGCACTTTTAATTGCCTTTACCCATTGGTCACAATCAAGCTCTGTGGGATTGAATATTGCAGGGTCCTCTGTGCCGTCACCCCATTCTAAATTTGTGTATGTATTGGGGGAGAAGTGGACAAAGGCATAAAATGGTGTTTCCCTTAACATCTGTAGTTGCTTAGCTGAGGGTTTAACGTGGGCGGCATTATGTAAAAATTCTTTAAAATCCATTATTTCACCTTAACCTTTTTTGAAAATGCAAGGTATACCAATATTATACCTGCGGACATTATTGCTATTGAGTGTTGGAAACCGAAATTACTGAAAAGATGTATGCAGTCGGGAGTGCCCACAACAAGGTAAACTATATTGATGAAAGCCACAAAGAAGAATAACAAAAACAAAGCGAATTTTTTGAAATCATTTTTTTCTGCATTGAATCCGAAGAATTTAACGAAAAGAGCCACTACTCCTACTGCAAACAAAACGGCAATAACTATTGCGGGTATCATTCCCTTTGAGTCTTCAAACCTTACCATTACGGGTCTTACGATGTTAACACCGATTAAGAAAACCATTCCTGCAATAAAGATGAGGACATTTTTCACTTTTTCTGGGATTTTTCTGAATACAACTTCGTTTACGTCTTCTTCGGGTTTTAAAAGGACAATAAATGCTGTGATAATTGCACCTGCAATAAATCCTGTAAAATATTCCCAACAACCCCAGGCGTAGAAGAATTCGGGAAGATACGATTCATTTAACATATGGTATCCGCC
>JAZRFO010000068.1:0-13307 GCA_045643685.1 Acutalibacteraceae bacterium | reverse complement strand
ATGCTCACCGATACAACCGTATTCCATACCTTACACCAACCAATCGGTACCGAATTTCTGTGAAAGCAAGTCACAAAGAGTAATGGCAACAATACTGTCAACAACCACTCTTGCACGATGTACTATACAGGGGTCGTGTCTACCGGAAACACTCAAGCTTACTTCTTCACCGTTAAGGAAATCAATGGTATTTTGCTCTTTCGAAATAGAGGGTGTGGGCTTTACGGCACAACGGAAAACAATGGGCATACCGTTTGAAATACCGCCATTGATACCACCATTATTGTTGGTCTTAGTAGTAACAACACCATTTTCATACTGAAATTGGTCGTTCATTTTGCTACCGCACATATCCGCACAGCTGAAACCTGCACCGAACTCAACACCCTTAATAGCAGGAATTGAGAAAAGACCGTGGGAAATAAGGCTTTCAAGAGAGTCAAACCAAGGTTCACCAACACCTGCGGGTACACCTGTAACAACTGTTTCAAGTATACCGCCTACACTATCCCCTTCTTCTGCCGCTTTCTCAATGGCAGAAATCATTTCAGTTTTTGCATCCTCGTTCAAAACAGGGAACTGAGCCTCGGAAAGGAATTTTATATTTTCATCATAATCCGAAAAAGCATCATCGGTTACACCTGCACATTTTTTAATATGAGTACCGATTAATATGCCTTTATTTTTTAATAAATCAACCGCAATGGCACCTGCGGCAACAAGCCCCGCGGTAATTCTTCCGCTAAAATGTCCGCCACCGCGATAATCCTCGGAACCATTGTATTTAACAAACGCGGTATAATCTGCGTGACCGGGACGGGCTTTGCCGTAATTTTGGGAATAATCCCCTGACTTTGTATTTTCGTTAGGAATCATAATGCAAATGGGTGTACCTGTAGTTTTACCGTTAAAAACACCGCTGACAACATTAAACTTATCCGTTTCATGCCTTGGAGTAGAAATTTTACCAAAAGGACGACGCAAATCAAGTTGATGGATAATAAAATCCTCGTTAACTTTAACCCCTGCGGGAAGTCCGTCAACAACGGCACCAACCGCCACTCCGTGACTTTCACCAAAAAGGGTTACACTTACATTATTACCGAAAGTGTTTTTCACTTTTAATACGCCTCCTTTATTATTTTTTGGAGTTCTGAAAATTCTACAAAATCAAATTCAAAACTACCTATATCATTGACACACACAACATTAACTCCCTGTGCATCCGCTTTTTTATCGTGTTTCAAAGCATCTGTAAGAGTTTCGGGTGTAACAGTTATACTATAAGGTAATGAGTATTTCTTTAAAACCTCAACCATACGCGCTCTTACTTTCCCTGAGGAGAAAGCAATCATTCCCAGTGCTACGCATTCACCGTGCAACAAATCACCCAGACCCATTGCGGTTTCAATTGCGTGACCTATGGTATGACCGAAGTTAAGAACTCGTCTTAAGCCTTGTTCTTTTTCGTCCTGTTCTACTACCGCCTTTTTAACAAGCAATGATTTTTCAATCACACTGTCAATTTCATCATAAGCATTTTTATTTTCTATAAGTTCAAAAAGTGTAGAATCGGAAGTAGCACCCATTTTTATGCTTTCTGCAAGTCCGTTATTAAACTGACGAACCGAAAGAGTCTTAAGCACATCGGGGTCAATTATAACCTTTGTGGGTTGATAGAACGCACCTACAATATTTTTGTAGCCACCGAAATCTATTGCGGTTTTACCACCTATTGATGAATCCACCTGTGATAAAAGCGTAGTGGGAATATTATAAAAGGTAATGCCTCGCATATAAGTTGATGCCACAAAGCCCGATAAATCACCAACAACTCCACCACCAACTGCAACAACACAGTCATAACGGGAAAAATCGTTTTCGCATAAACAAGAAAGAAGTTCTTTGTATGTATCAAAGTTCTTACTTTTTTCACCTTGTGGTATTGTTTTGATAATACTGTTATCAAACTGCTCCGAAACAATCTTTGAATATTCCTCGGGAACACCATCATCCGTTACAATAAGTGCACGTTTTTTCACATCACAAAGTTCACTTATTCGGTTTAATGCTCCACGTTCTAAAACTATATCGTAACTTCCTGTAGAAGTCTTTACTGTTATAATCATAAGCCTGACGTTTTACCGTCCGCCCCCTTTAAATGCTTTGCTCTTTAGGATAACGACCAACAAGTCGCACGTTGGTACAAACTTCGGAAAGTTTTTCAATCATTGTTCTTTCTGCCTCGGGTGTAAGGTGGCCCTCGCCTTCAAGGAAGAAATAATAATTCCATATAACATCCTTAGAAGGTCTGCTCTTAAGGGCTTTGAGGTTGTAGCCACATTCACCGAAAACGGATACGGCTTTACCGAGAGAACCTGCCTCATCACGAACCGTAAACAATACTATAAAATTATTCAGGTCGGGAGTGTTATCACGCGGTACTCTTGAAAACACCGCAAAACGGGTTGTATTTGCACTATCCTTATTGATTTTTCGGTCAATAAGCTTCAAGCCATATTCGTTACCTGCTTCAAGACTGCAAATAACACCCAGGCTATCATCCTGTTTTTCGGCAACAATTGAAGCCGCAACCGCAGTATTAACTGTTTCTTCAGTAGAATAGCCCTTTTCTTCTACAAACTCCGCACACTGACCGAGCGCCTGAGGATGGCTCAGAACCTTTTTAATGCTCTTACTCTCTGCATTCTGTGTACCAAAAAGGTGTTGCTCGATACCCATATCGTATACACCATTTATGTAGAGTGTACCGAAGTAGGTTAAATCCATAACCCTTGCAACGTCGCCCTCGTAACTGTTTTCAATAGGCAATACTGCAACATCACATTCACCTTTTTCGACCGCTTTATACGCAGTCTTGAAATCGGGATATGACACAGGAACGGAGTCAGGGAAAATCCTTTTTACCGCAATTTCAGCGAAAGCACCCTTAACACCTGAAAAAGCAACACGGGTTCCGTCGATTATTTTATGTTGATAATCCTTGGAAAGCTTCATTGTGTTTTTGAGGAAACTAACATAATAAGAACGAATCTCATCATCTTCAACAAGGGCACTATTTGTCTCAATAAGTTGATTTTCCCTCGTCATATCCTCAACGGGTATTCCGTTTATTTTTTTGTATTCGGCAACATCAACCACGGCCATCATTCGTTTTTCAAAGAGCTTTGCAATTTCTTTGTCAGCTTCACTGATAGTATCTCTTGCCTCGCGGAATTTTTTATCGTAATCAGTCATTATTATAATCCTCGTAAAGTTCCTTAAATGCTTTAAGTGAACGTTTAATTAAATCTGTATCTACGCAATAAGCAACTCTCACAAAACCGGGACAACCGAAGTCATCACTGGGTACAAGAAGAAGCTCAAATTTCTTTGCTCTTTCGTAGAATTTATAAGCATCCTCATCAAGGGATTTTACAAACATATAGAATGCACCGTCGGGTTTGATAACCGTATAACCTATATCTGTAAGTCCATCATAGAGGATCTTTCTGTTTTCTTCATACACAGACACATCCGCAGTATCGTTAAGACACTCGGCAATTGTATACTGCATAAGGCTTGGTGCACATACATAGCCCAAGGCACGTCCTGAACCGCAAACAGCTGCAAACACGTCGCCACAGTCTTTCATTGTGGGTGAAACGAAGATATAACCAATTCTTTCACCGGGTAATGAAAGTGCTTTTGAGTAAGAATAGCAGACAAATGAATTATCATAGTATGCGGGAATATACGCTACCTTTTCACCTGTGAAAACAAGCTCTCTGTAAGGCTCGTCGGCAATAAGGAAGATTTCCTTGCCGTATTCTTTCTGTTTATCATTAAGTAATGCGGCTAATTTTATAATATCCTTTTCGGGAACGATAACACCCGAGGGGTTGTTGGGAGAGTTTATAATAACTGCTTTTGTATTGGGATTAATGCTTTTCTCCAAAAGCTCAAAATTAATCTGCAAATCGTCGTTTTTACAACTTACGGGAACAAATTTTGCACCTGATTGCTCAACAAAAACTCTGTACTCGGGGAAGAATGGTGCAAATGCGATTACCTCGTCCCCTTCCTCTGCAATAGCATTGAGCGTAATTGTAAGAGAAGCCGCCGCACCACAGGTCATATAAATAAGGTTGGGTGTTGCTTCAACCTGAAATTTATTTTTGATATTCTCTGCAATTGCAGTTCGTACTTTTAAATCACCTGCACCTGAGGTATATCCGTGAAGCACTTCGGCGGGAGTTTCGGCAATAAGCCTGTTCATAACATCTGTAACCTTCTGGGGTGCGGGTACACTGGGATTTCCCAAACTGAAATCAAAAACATTTTCGGCACCTATTTCATTTTTACGAACTCTGCCATATTCAAAGATTTCACGTATAACCGAACTTTTTTTACCTAATTCCAACATTTTCTGAGATAACATAATTTTCTTACTCCTTAAAGATATTTAAATAAAAAGTCCGCAAACCGATATACTTTTTAAGCATAGCAGAATGCGGACTGACTATATACAATTCGTTGCAATTACTTGCATTTACGAGGAGTACACAGACAATCCATAGTATAATAATAAAATCGTTTACTAAAGCTATAAAACATCTGTTTCACCTCTAAAATCAAGATAGGCACATTTTACTCCTATGATTTTTATTTGTCAAGTAAAAATGTATAAAATTCAAATAATTATACAAAAATTATTTTTCCGCCTTTTCAACAATTTCCGCAAAGCCGTAAACAATGGCAGAAAGGAATCTTGCAAGAACTATGAGTATAATAAGGAATGTTATGATAGGAAGCACCAAAAGTGCAATTAATTCAAATCCTACATAAACGCCCAGAACAACAGTTCCTACACCAACAACTGTGATGGCAAGGAAAATATTGATAACAAAAAGCAATATAGAAAAACGCTTAAGTGATGCAGAACAGTTTCTGAAGAACTTAATTCCGCCATCTTTAGCAGATTCTGTTGTTTTTTGTGCTTCCACAGCCTTTGTTTCGGGTGTTGCGGTTGCTTCCGCAACGGATTCTTTAATAATGTTTTCGCTCATTTCAATTCTCCTTTATTAATACCAACCGTCATTAATATCACCCGACTGAACTTCAACACCATTCATTCTGGGAGCAGTAGTTGTAGTGTTAAGGGGCTTATTTTCTTTAGTTGTAGTAGATGAATCATTATTTGTAGAGGTGTTATTTTTATCCTCTTTTGTTGTTTTGTTTGCAACAGAAGTTGTTTTTTCGGGCTTTGTTACAGTACCGATAGCATTCTGCTGTGCAGCTTCTGTAACCTCGGGAGGAATTGTATCCTCTTCGTTGTCATATACTTCTTTTAATGTAAGTTGGCCATTAGCCCATACGTAAGCGGCAATTTTAACTTCACCATTTGTTGCATTGGTTGAATAAATAACCTGATTATCCGCATCAACAGAAATATTAGTCAAGCCTGAAAGCGAAACTGAGAAATCAAATTTCTTGCTTGTAGCATTGAAAAGCCAACAGTAATAATAAATTGTATCGCCATTTACGGAAACTGCAATGTAGAAGTCGGGTTGACCATCAAAGTTCATATCCGTAAACTCAGCATGGGACTTAGCGTATGCTAAATCAAAAGCGTAACCCGCATTTGAAGGATAATTAAGGGTCTGATATTCTTCGCCATTGTTTTTTATAACTGTATTTTCTGCACCAACTTCTGCAGTGAAAACAAAATCACCGTTTGTAACAGAAACAACATTGCTTTCGTTTGTATCGGTAGGGTCATTCTTATCATCCTTACCACAGGAAACAAACACAGTTAAAACAAGAGAAACACAAATAATAAGTGAACATAATGCAAATATTTTTTTCATAATATCCTCCGCAATTAAAAACTAACACCTGCATTGCGTAAAGCAACTTCAAGTGCATCAATGTCTTTTTTATAAACGAAACCGCTCATACCATAATTCATAGCGCCTTTGATATTTTCGGGCATATCGTCAATAAAAAAGCATTCCTCTGCTTTGAGTGAAAATTTATTGCAAAAAGCTTCGTAAATCTCGGGTTGAGGTTTAAGAAGTTTGTACAAACAAGAAATAAACATACCGTCCATCAAAGAAATTGCAGGTATATCGAGGTATCTGTCAAAAAATCTTGGAGTAGCATTTGAGAGAAGGTAAACATTGTAACCTGCGGCTTTAAGACGTTTTATCAAAATCTCCATATTTTGGAAAGGAGGCATATAGTCATAAAAATCCGATAACATTTCAGTTATGAGCTCACGGGTTTCAGGTGGAAGTTTTGGTAGAACCTCCGCAGTGTATTCATCAGTACGTCTGCGACCTGCGTCAAACTCACGCCAGACAGGATTTTTAAAAACTAATTCGTTTAAAATACTATGGTGTTCGGGTGCAAAGCACTCATTTAACGTACGTTCGAAGTTAAAATCAATTAAAACTCCGCCCATATCAAAAACAATATTTTTAATCAAAACACATCAATCCTATATTTATATAGATACATTATAACATTTATAAAAATTTTTTCAACATTTCTTAAAAAAATTTAAATTTTCGCTTTTATTTTTTTACAAATGTGTTATACTAAAGTCTCAATAATTATTATAGGTTATCTAAATGCCAAAGTCATTTAGTAAAAAGCCGATAAAATCGCCTTTTAGCAAAAATGAATTTCATAACTAATATAATAATCGGGGGTATACAAATGAAAGTTATTATTTTAAAAACAGCAGAAGAAATCGGTGTTGAAGCCGCAAAAATCTTTACAGATGAAGTAAAAAACAACCCTTCATGTGTACTCGGTCTTGCTACAGGTGCTACACCCATTCCCACTTATAAAAACATTCAGAAAACCTTTAACGAAGGCGGTATTTCTTTCAAGGACGTAAAAACATATAATCTTGACGAATACTGTGACTTACCCAAGGAAGACAAAAACAGCTACTATACATTCATGCATGAGCAGTTGTTCAACGGTCTTGACATCCTTGAGGAAAACGTTCATTTCCTCGATGGTAACGCAACAGACTGCGAAGCAGAATGCAAGAGATATGACGCTGAAATCAATAACGCAGGTGGTATTGACGTTCAGCTTCTCGGTATCGGTAACAATGCTCACATCGGCTTCAACGAACCTGCAGATGAATTCACAAGCGGTTCTTTTAAGGTTCAGCTTACAGAAAGTACAATTGAAGCAAACAAAATCTATTTTGATGAAAACCCCATGCCCCGCTATGCTTTAACAATGGGCATCAAACAGATTATGTCAGCAAAGAAAATTGTTCTTATTGCTACAGGTCCCAAAAAGGCAGAAGCTGTACGCAATATGATTGAAGGTCCTGTTACCGCACAGGTACCCGCTTCAATTTTACAGGAACACGACGATGTAATTATCTTCCTTGATGAAGAAGCTGCATCACTTCTTAAAAAATAAATTTATAGTATAAAAAACCAATGCACGGATTAAAACCCGTGCATTGATTTTTTTGATGTGTTTTATGTAATTATCAGTGTATATGATACATTACCCTCATTTTCATAAACTTCGAATCTTATAAATGAATCGTTAATTGTTCGCGTAAGATAATAACACTCATTTTGAGAATCGTAGTTTTCAGTGCTGAAGTTACTCCCCATTTCAATAAAAAACTGCCATACGAGATTAGGTAAAAAGCTATGGGGAAGAACATCTTTTTCAAATGAATGAACTAAACCTGAATAATTAACCTCACAACTTTGGGGAGTTACTTTATAAGTAATGCCGTCATAGGCGGTATTATTTTTCCCAAAAGTCAGGTCGAGAACACTTCGTGTAAACTGAATTCCTACATCATACACATTTTGTTTATAGGTCAGTTGAACATTCTTAAGCTCATTAAAATCAACTTCCGTATGGGAGTGTTCTTTAAAAGGATTTGTACAAGAAGTAAAAATAAAAATGCACAAAACTGCAAAAACACCTATTTTAACGGTTAATTTAATGGTCGACACCCTTTTCAATCATAGAGTATACTCTGGGTAAAGCCTTTGCACAATCCGTAGGCAACATAGAATATTCGGAAAATTCACCTTTGAGTACATCTGCACTCATACCGTGAACAAATGCACCGAGAACGGCACTTTTAAATAAATTACCATTAAAAGCGGGAGTAAGCCCCGTAATAATTCCCGAAAGCAAATCCCCTGCTCCGCCTTTGGAAAGTCCGGTATTACCGGTTTTATTAACATAAACACTATCTGCTTCGGAGTTACAGATAATTGTTTCATGACCTTTTAAGAGAAGGTTAACTTTATATTCCTCACAAAAATTCACAACAGTTTTAAGACGGTCACTTTCAATCTCATCAACAGTTTTACCTGTAAGACGAGCCATCTCACCGGGATGTGGTGTAAGAAGAATTGGTGACTTTGCCTTTTTAAGATAATTTGGGCATTCAGAGAGACAGTTGATTGAATCTGCATCTAAAATCAATGGTTTACTACAATTTTCCACAAGTGATGTTGTAATAAGACTTGGTGCAAACCCTGTACCTATTCCGCAACCAACCATAACTACATCCGCTTTTTCGGCTGCGTCGAGAATTGTTCCCACAGCGGTGTAATCTATATATCCCCTGTCGTCTGACGGCAAAGCTAAAAAGAGATTTTCAGTGAGTCTTGAGGTCAGTGGATTATACAGAACATCAGGGAAAGCCAAGGTAACAAGTCCTGCGCCACTACGTAAGGCACCCTCAGTAGCAAGAGCACAACACCCTACCATATTTTTACTGCCACATATTAAAAGAACTTTGCCAAAAGTACCTTTATTGCCGTTTATATCTCTTTCGGGCAACATTGCCTTAGCAGACTGAAGATTTAAAGATTCAATAACCATAAAATCACCTCTGTAATTTACGATTATATTCTCCCTTTAATTATGTGTCAAGCCACAAGAACATCTTCAATTTTAGAAGCTTTGTTGATATTCTTAAGCATCTGTGCATATTCCTCATTGTATTGAGCAGTGCGAATATCCTCTACTTTAGCGTTTGATTTATTATTCTTCTTTTCCTGAACAGATAAATAGAGGGCTTTGAAAAAAGCCTTAACATATTTCTTTACCTTACGCTCAAACTTAATCAAATCTTTTTCTCTGAAAATTGCGTATGCGCCAACGAGAATAAGGGTTAACATAAAAACTATTTGTAATGATGCGAATGTTGTCATAAATAAACCTCCGAACAAATAACGAACATTTGTTTTTGTGATTTCATTATATCACCTTTTTCGCCAAAGTCAACACAAATGTTTCGTTTATTTTCGTTTTTTAGTCCTTTTTTAGGTACTTTATAGGTGTTTTTGGTGTTTTTTAGGATTTTTTGTAGTATTTTATCGAAAAAACAGTTTAATAAAAACGCCCTAAAACAAGCAAAAACCGAACATATCTTCTAATAAACCGAACAAAAATTTTCTTAAGATTTTTTTATTTAGGTATTTATCTTTTACTATAAATAATGTATAATATGAAGGATAATACGCAAATATGACTTTACAGAGGTATAAATATGTTTGTAGATAAAGCGAAAATACGAATTATAGCAGGTAACGGCGGTAATGGTGCCGTTGCT
This sequence comes from Acutalibacteraceae bacterium, assembly GCA_045643685.1. Classification (GTDB taxonomy): domain Bacteria; phylum Bacillota; class Clostridia; order Oscillospirales; family Acutalibacteraceae; genus DTU089. The sequence goes on along the minus strand of JAZRFO010000068.1, from coordinate 3,682 downwards.
TTCCACAGAGAAAAATATATCAACGCAGGCGGTCCTGACGGTGGTGACGGCGGCAGAGGTGGTAACGTTGTTTTTCAGGTTGATGACAATCTGTCCACCCTCTCCGATTTCCGTTATAAAAGAAAATACAAAGCACAGAGCGGTGAAAACGGCAGAGGTTCACATTGTAACGGCAGAAAGGGCGAAGACCTTATCATCAAAGTTCCCCGTGGTACTGTTATCAAAGAGGTTGAAACCGGCTTCGTTATGGCAGATATGAGCGTCGACGAAACCTTTATTGCTGCTAAAGGCGGTAAAGGTGGTTGGGGTAACTCACACTTCAAAACTTCCACAAGGCAGACTCCCCGATTTGCAAAAGACGGCGCACCCGGCGAGGACTGGGAAGTAACCCTTGAACTTAAAATGTTGGCAGACGTTGGCTTAATCGGTTTCCCCAATGTTGGTAAATCCACTTTGATTTCCATTGTAAGTGAAGCAAAGCCCATTATTGCAGACTACCACTTTACCACTCTTATTCCCGTTCCCGGTGTTGTAAGAATGGGTCCCGAAAGCAGTTTCGTTATGGCAGACATCCCCGGTATTATAGAGGGTGCAAGTGACGGTGTTGGTCTTGGTCACGAATTTTTAAGACACATTGAGCGTTGCCGTTTACTTGTTCACGTTGTTGACGTTGCGGGTAGCGAAGGCAGAGACCCTATTGAGGACTTTGAAGCGATTAACAACGAGCTTTCCAAATACAACGAAGAACTTATTAATTATCCTCAGATTGTTGCAGGTAATAAAATTGACCTTGCAACCGATGAACAGAGAGAAACCTTCAAAGAATATATACGCGGGAAAGGGCTTGACTATTACGAAATTATCGCCCCCATCGCAGAGGGTACTCAGGAGCTTATAAATGCAGTTGCTGCAGAACTTCAGAAACTTCCCCCTGTAAGAATTTACGAAAAACAGGAAATAACACCTAAAGAGATTTTCCGTAATGCAAAGCAGGATTATAAAATCCGCGTTGAGGGTGACGTATTCATTGTTGAGGCAGAATGGCTCGGTAAGATACTTATGAAAACCGATCTTAACGACTACGAATCCTTGCAATACTTCCAGAATGTTCTGCAAACAAGCGGTATAATCCGCGCTCTTATTGACAGAGGCATTACCGAAGGCGATACCGTAAGTATTTACGACTTGGAGTTTGACTATGTTCCCTGATGAAGCAAATATTTTAACCGAAATCTGCGAACCCTTAAGCGAGAAAGAGGCAAGAATGTACAGTCCCCTTACTTTAGCTTTTTTAGGCGATGCAGTTTACAGTTTACTCGTTCGTAATATGTTGGCACTTTCCGCCAACAAGCCCACGGGTAAATTACATAAAGAATCCATAACATACGTTAATGCAGCGTTTCAGGCTCAGGCGGTAAAGGAGTTACTTCCCCACCTGTCAGAAAACGAAGAATACATTTTCAAACGTGGCAGAAACGCTCACAGTGCACACTCACCCAAAAACCAGAGTGATGCAGACTACCGTTACGCAACGGGCCTTGAAACTCTTTACGGATATTTATATCTGTGCGGTGAAACCCAAAGGATAAAAGAAATTTTCAATTTAAGCACCCACAAGGTTTACATTGAAAATCAAAACAACAAATAAGAGATATTCAGGGTGAAACGTGTTACCATTTCACCCTATTGAAAGGAAACTCAAAATGTCCCTTGTAAAAAAAGAAGATATACGAAATTTTTCAATTATTGCTCATATCGACCACGGAAAATCAACCCTTGCAGACAGATTACTTGAAATTACAGACTCTGTTTCCAAACGCGATATGGAAGCACAGATTCTTGATGATATGGATCTTGAAAAGGAAAGAGGCATTACCATCAAGGCTCACGCCGTAAAGCTCGACTACAAGGCTAATGACGGCAAAACCTACAGACTTAATCTTATTGACACCCCCGGTCACGTTGACTTTAACTACGAGGTGTCACGTTCTCTTGCGGCTTGTGAAGGTGCAATACTTATTATTGACGCATCCCAGGGTATTGAGGCACAGACCCTTGGTAACACCTATCTTGCTCTTGACCACAACTTAGAGCTTGTACCCGTTATCAATAAAATTGACCTTCCCTCTGCAGACCCCGACAGAGTTGCAAATGAGGTTGAAGAAATAATTGGTTTACCCTGCGATACTGCACCCCGTGTTTCTGCTAAAACAGGTCAGAACGTTCAGGAGGTACTTGAACAGATTGTTGAACTTATACCCGCTCCCGAGGGTGACGACGATGCCCCCTTACGTGCTTTGATTTTCGACTCTGTTTACGATAACTACAAGGGGGTAATTGTTTACGTACGTATTGTTGACGGTACAATAAAACCCGGTGATACCATGAAAATGATGGCAACGGGTGCAGAATTTACAGTTGTTGAAACAGGTACCATGAAGGCAACGGGTCTTCAACCCACGGATAAACTTTGCTCCGGTGAGGTTGGCTATATTACCGCTTCCATCAAAACTGTTCGTGATGCGGTTGTTGGTGATACTGTTACCCTTTCCTCAAGACCTGCCGCAGAACCCTTACCCGGTTACAGAAAAGCAACACCAATGGTTTACTGCGGTATTTACCCGGCAGATGGTGCTGACTATGAGAACTTGCACGAAGCCTTGGAGAAATTGCAGTTAAACGACGCCTCACTCTCCTACGAGCCTGAAACATCAGGTGCACTCGGTTTCGGTTTCCGTTGCGGTTTCTTAGGTCTTTTACACCTTGAGATTATTCAAGAAAGACTTGAACGTGAATATAACCTGGACCTTGTTACAACCGTTCCAAGTGTTGTTTACAAAATCCATCTTACCAGCGGTGAGGTTATTGAAATTGATAACCCCACTCACTACCCCGACCCTGCTTTAATTGATTACAGCGAGGAACCTGTTGCGGATGCTCACATTTACGCACCACAGGAATACGTTGGTTCAGTTATGGAGCTTTGTCAGGAACGTCGCGGTACTTTCAAAAATATGGATTACATCTCAGGTGATCGTGTTGAAATTAAATACGATTTACCTCTTAATGAGATTATCTATGACTTCTTTGATGCACTTAAATCAAGGACACGTGGTTATGCTTCACTTGACTACGAAATATCCGAATACAAGCGTTCTAACCTCGTTAAGCTTGACGTTCTTCTGAATGGTGATATTGTTGACGCACTTTCATTCATTGTTCACACCGACAAAGCTTACGGCAGAGCAAGAAAGATAGCAGAAAAGCTCAAAGACAATATCCCCAGACAGATGTTCGAAATCCCCATTCAGATTGCCATCGGTGGTAAGGTTATTGCAAGAGAAACAGTTAAGGCCATGAGAAAAGACGTTCTTGCAAAATGTTACGGCGGTGACATTACACGTAAAAAGAAACTTCTTGAAAAGCAAAAAGAAGGTAAAAAGCGTATGCGCTCCTACGGTTCTGTTGAAGTTCCCCAGGAAGCATTTATGGCAATTCTTAAACTTGACGAGGATTGATAAAACAATTCCTGAAGGATTGATTTTTTGAAAAACAATTTTTTTGATATTTATTACCATAACCAAAATGCTCACCGTTTCTGTTACAGAAGCGGTGATATGGTATATGAGGAAGCTTTTACAAACGGGGCTTTTGTAACTTGTGGTTGGAACAGCGCGGGATA
>JAZRFO010000067.1:0-1651 GCA_045643685.1 Acutalibacteraceae bacterium | reverse complement strand
GTATTTAAACCTTACAGCTTGCAACAATGTAAAAATTGTAGGCAACGGCGTTGTTGACCTCTCCCATCTTGACAGAGCAGAAAGACGTGGTATTGTTATTGCATACGCAAACAATATTGAAATCAGCGGTGTTAAATTCATCAACTCGCCCGAATGGACATTCATTACTTACGACAGTGAAAATATCACGATAAAAGACGTTGATATTTTTGGTTACAGACAAAATTCTGACGCATTTGCCATTTGCAACTCAAGAAATGTTTCAGTAGACAATTCCTTCTGCCGAAGCGGTGACGATTTATTTGACGTTAAAGCCGCAGGTGGCAGAGAAGAAGCAATCAGTCAGAACGTAACCTTTACAAACTGTACCGCTTGGAACGGAAAAGCACGTTGCTTCGGCATTTGCGGTGAGGTGGAAAAAGATATCAAAGATATAACCTTCAAGGATTCAACGGTTGTTTTCCACGATGCTACATGGGATGCTGACCGAATCCCCGCCCTTGCTATTGTAGTTGAAATCCCCGGTGGTAGTATCGATAACGTTACATTTGAAAACATTGAAATATACCGTGCATACAGCCGTGCAATCGGTTGCCTTATTTACGGTAGCGACGTTCAGAACTTCAACATTTCAAACGTTAAATACAAGAATATCCGTTACACCGCACCCAAGAAAAACAAAATCGCCTCAAACGGCAAAGTAAACTCAATTCAGGCAGAATTTGAAAACATCTATGCAAGCGGTTCAAAAATAACCTCACTTGATTCAAATCATTTCGAGTATGACCAATATGCAAAAATAACGGTTAAGTAAAAAATACATCTTCAGATACATTTTAAAACAAACTAAACAACAAAAAATCCGTTACTCCCCCGAGGGAATAACGGATTTTTGTTATTTTTTACTTAATTATTTGATTTTCACACTCTTAACAGAGCTCCATGAGCTATACACATAACCATCTGCGGTTTTGGTGTATGCTCTAACTCTGAAATAATAAGTTTTTCCACTTGTGAGCTTACTCTTTGAGGTTTTTACAACGTTGGCTTTATACGTACCAAGCTTTTTATAGCCACTACTCTTATTGGTTGAATAATAAACCTGATAACCTGTTTCTCCCGCCACGTTAGTCCACGAAAGACTTGCAACGCCCTTGCTGCCTGAGGACACCTTAAGCGTAGGTGTTGCAGGCTTGGTATAGGCTTTAAGAGTCGCTGTACATGCGCTGCAGATAACAGTATCATCGCTAAATTCCTTATAAGCCCTTACCCTGAAATAGTAGGACGTACCCGCTTTTAACGAAGATACGGTACAAGTTGTTTTGCCGTCAACAATTGCAACCTTTTCATATTTCTTGGTGCTTGCATTATATTTATACACAATATAGCCCGTAGCCCCCGCTGTTGCATTCCAGCTAAGCTTTATTGAACTTGTTGAGGAGGCGGCGCAAGCAAGGCCTGTAGGAGTAGAAGGAACAATTGTAAAGTTTATTTTTTCTGTTCCGCCATAGTTACCTTTAAACTTAACGGTTACAGTATATATCCCGGGATTCTTTCTGCCCGAGGAATATGTTACGGTATAATCTGTGTCTTTCACAAGAACTTTCCCCGCTGAATCCTTAACGGTAACAGTTGGTGTTTTCGCTTTACC
>JAZRFO010000066.1:0-14872 GCA_045643685.1 Acutalibacteraceae bacterium | reverse complement strand
CAATGAACAAATTGCAGGTGGAGTCCTTTGAACCCTGCTTCAACGGTTTTTCGGTTAAATTCTTCAATTGCTTTTTTACATTCGTCACTTGTACCAAAGGAACGGATAAAATTGTCAATATCAAAAATCATATAGACAGGGCAACCGTCTATACAGTAATAATTCTCTTTCAGAAAATATTTTTCAATGGTTCTGTCACATATTTCCGAAAAAATCTTCGGAGTGACCACGCCACTCCATATAACCGTTTCAAGGTCATTATCAGAATTCCTCTTATCCCACAAATGATTTGCGTTATGGTTCGCCCACATAAGGCAGAATTTCATATCTGTGTTGTTTTTCGCTTTCAAAAAACCGTCATTAAGGCAGTTTTCAAGGAAGGGGCGGTTATCATACCAGTACCAGTCGTAAATAAATACATTTACACCGTGGGAAACGGCACATTCAATCTGCTTTTCCATAACGGAAGGGTCTGCTTCGTTTTCATAACCCCACAAAGGTACACGGGGCCAACGGCAACCCTCATATCCCTTGTTGGTCATTGCTTTAACAGTTTGCCATTCTCCAATACCATCCGGCCAGAAAATACGTGTACGAGGCTCATCCCCAGTATAAGAAGGCCATACAAAAGCGGCAATATCATATTTTCTCATACTAATCCCTCCGCAGATGTTTTTTGTTTATTTGATTATAGCATAGGAAAGCACGTATTTCAAATGCATAATGCAAAACGCGAAATCCCCCATATTATATATCCCTCGTGCTCCGCCAAGGCGAACCGCACGAGATGGACTATCGGTTCGCTCCCCCTTTTACTTAATCAAAACAATAGAGAGTGGCAAAAGCCACTCTCTATAGTTTGGTGGAGACGGTCGGGATCGAACCGATGACCTCTTGAATGCCATTCAAGCGCTCTCCCAGCTGAGCTACGCCCCCATATTATGTGCTACGCAATGAAGTACTGCGTAATTACTGTAAGAGTATATCATTTAAAATTTATTTAGTCAAGGGAAAAACTTGCATTTTTGACCAAAAAAGCTATTAACTTTTTGTTCATATTATTATATAGTTTTTACTATAAATTGTTTACAAAATTATAACATTTGTGATATAATCCAATATGTGTAAACTAAATCTTTTTTGAAAGGATTGTTTTTATGAAAAAAACCAAGAAATTGTTAGCATTGCTTCTTGTTGTTGTAATGCTTTCAAGCACTCTTTGTGCAAGTGTTAACGCTATTGATTGGGGCGGCCACACTCCCTACGTTCCCGTAGATGAGGATGTTCTTCCCACCATCATCGTTCCCGGCTTGTTCCAGAGCGAAACAAAGTATTATGAAAACGGTCAGGAAGCTCTCAACGCAAACGGCGAACCCTACGAAATGCCCTTCTTTATGGATACTACTGCTGAAATCGTAGGTGCTGCTGTTACAGAGGCTCTTGTTCCCATTGCTGAACTTCTTATTAACCAGGAAGACAAAGACCAGATGGCTGCTAATGCTGTTGCGGACGTTCTTTGCGAAACCTTACTCGGCAAACAGAAACTTGACGAAACAGGTCACTTTGTTAACGATATCCGTGCTACTCAGTACAACGCATCTTTTGACGAGCTTTCTGACTACGATCAGAAAACAGTTCTCGAACACTTCCCCATGGAATACTACATCGAGCATGCAGGTGCCGATAAACTTTATGTTTTCTCTTATGCTTCACTCGATAATATGATTGATATTGCCAACAGACTTTACGATTTCATTCAGTTCGTAAAAGAAGATTCAGGCTATGACAAGGTTAACATCGTTCCCATCAGCCAGGGTGGTTCAGTTGCAAACGCTCTTATGGAGATTTATAACGAAAAGGACCGTTCACTTGCTGAGGATATCAACAAAATGGTATTTGCAGTTCCCGCACTTAACGGTTCAACACTTGTTGGTGAAATCCTTGAATTCGGTCTTATCGACGCAGATAACGAGCTTTATTGTGAAATGCTTCCCGCACTTCTTGGCGAAGATAATATGATAAGCTATGTGGTAAACATTGTATTACGTATTATGCCCAACGCTGATTTACACACAATCCTTGATGTTGTGTTTGATACATTCATCAGCGAGTATGCAGGTTATTCAACTGCTCTCTGGGGTCTTTGTCCCACAGAAAACTACCCCGGTGCACGTGAGAGATATCTTATGGCTGAGGGTATGGAACAAATCAGAGAACAGACAGACTGGTACTATCAGTCCCAGCTCAATTCCGATGCCAACATCCTTAAGGCTGTAGAAGACGGCGTTCAGGTTTACGACATTGTTGACTACAACAAACCCCTCGTTCACATCGTTGACTCTTGGAATATTCCCGCAGACGGTATCATTCAGGTAGATTCAACTTCAATGGGTGCTTATGCCGCAGGTAACAACGTTAAACTTCCTGCAGACTATGTTCCCACACATTCCAACTGTACAGACCCCGAAAACCACGACCATAAAGATCCCAACAATCTTATTGACCCCTGTACAGGTCTTCTTCCCGAAACAACATTCTATTTCGTTAACCAGTCACATGAAAGCTCTGCTTCCAATGACGTGTTTATGAAACTCGCATCTGCAATCCTTATGGACTCTAACTTCACAAGCGTTCATTCATATCCCGATGTATTCCCTCAGTTCAACAAGGGCAGAAATACAAAGGGCCTTGCGAAGGATGTCGACGAATACAGAAATTTTGACACAAGCATACTTAACGATGAAGACAAACTTGAACTTCAGGAAGCTATTGCTCAGGTTGAAATGATGCTTGACAACACTGTAGTTGACACAAGAGAAGTTGAAGCTGCTAAAGTAAGATTCAACGCAATCAAAGACAGAGTTGACTGGGTAGCAGAAAACAACGGCGACTATGACGCTCCCCTCCCCGAAAAAGAAAATAACGCTTACTTTGATTTCAGTTATCTTCTTAAAGATATTTTTGAAATCCTCAGCGATATTCTCTTTAAATACTTCGGCGGTGCAGGATTCAGCGAAATCTTGAAATAATCCAAAGATATAAAAAATCGGAGTTGCGAAAGCAACTCCGATTTTATTTTTATTATCAATTATTTTTCGGTAAGCATCATATTAACAAGCCCCGGGTTGTCAGTAATAATACCATCAACACCTGCTTTGAGAAGCTTTTTGACGGTTTTCTCTTTGTTTACCGTCCAGGGATTCACCTGTAAACCTGCCTTGTGCGCCCTTTTAACATAACTCTTTGTTACGTACATATAGAACGGATGCAGTGCATCTGCACCGATTTCCTTCGCAAAGCCCACGGGGTGAGTTGATATCTTAAAGCCCATAGTACTGTTGGGGCTATAAAGAATACCTGTTTTACATTTCTTATCAATCTTTTTACAAACCACAAGTAATGCGGGGTCAAAGCTTGAAATAAGAAGCTGGTCAAACAAACCGTGATTTTTTACGGCATCAATGGTCTTCTCGGCAATTTCGGTACCTGCCTCACCAAAATGTTCGCTTTTAAGTTCTATGTCAAGAACCTTCATATCGTCGCCCATTTTTTTACTGAGTTCAAGAAATTCATCAAGTGTGGGAATCTTAACCCCTTCAAATTCTTCGCCTTTATATTTACCAAAATCAAAAGCACGAAGCTCCTCAAGGGTCATATCCTTAATAGCACCTTTACCTGTTGAGGTTTCGTCAATGGTAAAGTTATGGCAGATAACAGGGATACCGTCCTTAGTAAGGTGTATATCTGTTTCAAAACCGTCGCAACCGATTTCAATTGATTTTTTGAACGCTTCTATTGTGTTCTGGGGCGCTACCATATTAGCACCTCTGTGAGATATTACATTACATTTAACCATAAAAAACACCTCATTTTCCCAATAATAGACCTAAAGCAACACCTGTACCAATTGCGAGAGCTCCGCCAATGGTACCTGCAACAAGAGCAATTTTCTTCTTAAGCATATCGTCTGCGTCCCAGATGTAACAAAGGTCATTCCACAAGGATTTACCCACAATATCGTTATATGTAAGGGTAAATGTTTCGTAGTTGCCTGTTGCTTCATCAATATCAAATACTCTGACACCACGACAGAAATTGCCGTAACAACGGAACGAAGCACAGGGTGTCTGAATAAAATTAATACCGTCTACTACACCTGTAAAGCAGTTCTGATGGTCGTGACCAAATACAACCGCTTTAATGTCGCCACACTCTTTCATGGCTTCCATCTGCCCTGTTTTCTGACTTACGGCAGATACATATTCACCAAGGTGACCTTCGCACTCAGGTTTAAGTTTGAAGTATTTATTGTCGGGACCTTTTACGGCACCTTTTTCGGTGGGGTCACATTCCTCAATAAGTTCAAGAGTTTCAAGCATTGGAATATGCTGGAACATAAGCGAAGGAACAACCTCACCGTCGTTTTCGGCTTTGAGTTTTGCACTTGTCTTTTTGTACCACTCAATTGCCTCAGGCTTGATGTATTCAAAGCATTTATCCTGTTCCTTATCGTGCCATGCAGAGTCAAGCATCCAGATGTTGAACTTAACCTTTTTACCATCCTCAGAATAAATTGGGATGTTATATGTGTCACAGTCGCCGCTTTCGGTACCATCAAGACCAACATTGCAACTATACTGTCTGTAAAAGTCTGCCTGTTCTTCCTTTGTCATACGGTTACGGTCGTCGTGGTTACCGTAAATCATAGCAAAGGGGATTTTGCGTTCTTCAATGGGTGTAATAAGTTTATCAATGGCAATACCCATAGCCTTCATTTCGCTGGGTTTGTCTTTTACAAAAAGAGGTGTCCACAGTTCACAGTCATAAAGGTGGTTACCTAAAATATTGTCACCTGTAAGAACTATCAAATCGGGTTTCACATCGTCATACGCCTTGTTGAGCATACGCATCATAGTACGGCGTACATGTTGTAAATCCTGAGCATCACTAACCTGCAATATTCTGAATTTACCATTTTTGAATTTTAACTGCATTCTTTTATCTCCTATTTTAAACCGGGAAGCATTACCATTGCCACACCAAAGTAAACTAAAAGTGATACTGCGTCGACTATTGTTGTAATAAAGGGACTCGCCATAACCGCAGGGTCAAGCTTTAAAATCTTAGCCAATATAGGCAATACACAACCGATAATTTTAGCGCATATAACTGTAGCACAAAGGGTCAAAGCAACCACAAGGGCGACCATAATATCAACACCATCTGTTTTAAGAAGCATCTGGTCAATTAATATCATTTTTGCAAAACAGGCTATCGCAAGGGAAATACCGCAAAGAAGCGAAACGCGGATTTCCTTCCACATAACCTTGAGAACGTCCTTAACTTCAACCTCACCAAGAGAAAGACCACGGATTACCGTAACGGATGCCTGGCTACCGGAGTTACCACCGGTACCCATAAGCATAGGAATGTAAGCCGTGAGAATAACTACCTTTGAAAGGGCATCTTCAAAAGAAGAAATAATTATACCCGTAAAGGTTGCAGAAAGCATAAGAAGTAAAAGCCACGGAATACGCACTTTCCATAAATGCCAAACGGAAGTCTTAAGATATGGTTTATCCGTGGGGGCAATAGCTGCCATTTTTTGGAAGTCTTCTTCTGCTTCTTCCTGAATAACGTCAAGAGCGTCGTCAACGGTAACAATACCTACGATGCATTGCTCTTTATCAAGAACAGGAATTGTGAGAACGTCGTATTTATTAAATAACTGAGCAACCTCCTCTTTGTCAGTGAAGGTTGTAACTGTTATGGGGTTATCCTCCATAACATCAGTAACAAGCTCGTCATCATCACAGGTAAGAAGGTCCATTGCACTGATTGTACCTAAAAGCTTGTGTTTTTCTATAACATAACAGGTGTTAACTGTTTCAGAGTATTCACCCTTAGATTTGATTTTTTTGAGGGCATCGCCTATTGTCATACTGGGGAAAAGGCTGATGTACTCAATGGTCATAATACTACCCGCACTATCCTCAGGGTAGTTGAGAATAATGTTAATAGCCTGTCTTTTATCCCCTGCGGCAGAGAGCATACGCTCAACTACGTTTGCAGGCATTTCTTCAATAATGTCTACGGTATCGTCAATGAACATATCGTCCATAAGATTTTTTAATTCTCTGTCCGTAAACGCTTCTACAAGAACTTGTTCCTCTTCGTGTTCAAGGTATGTGAAAACCATTGCCGCGCTTTCTTTAGGAATAAGTCTGAAAAGTAAAACCAACTGTTTTTCTTCAAACTCGGGAAGTAAGTTTGCTATATCAACAGGGTTCATTGTGTCAAAAATGCTTTTGATAGCTTTATATTGTTTTTCTGCTAAAAGCCTTTCAAAAACCTCTCTTGTCATTATTCGTTCCTCCTTTGTTTTTGCGATGCAACCGGGTAAAGCACCGCTTTTACTCAGAATCAGGTAACGAGGGAATGCAAATAAAAAAACTGAATCACAGGCTTCTGCCTCTGATTCAGCGACACATCGGATATACTCATTTCACATAAAATGAATAATCATAATAATTTATTGAAAATCCGCGCAACAGTACTGTCGCAACGGAACATCAGTGTCGCCGTTTTTATAAAAGATGCTACTTCGCCCATGTCCGCTACTGCCTGAATCCATCGTACTGTCACACTCCTTATTATTAATAAATTTAGAACTTTTACTCAAAGCCCACATTTTAATATACCCTAACTTACGCTCTTTGTCAAGAAATATAACTCTAAAAGCAACAAAAAAAGGAGTCCGAAGACTCCTTTTAAATAAGTTTTAATTAACCGATAAGTGAAGTGATGAGAGCCATAATCCATTCCCAGAAAGCAAGAAGACCATTGTACTGAGATGTTCTTCTCTGACCGCAAACTTTACATACGTTGTCAGCCTGAGTTGCACTTTCATCAAGTGTTGTATGACCACCCTTACTTGCCTGACCATCGCAGTCTGCACAATCACGCCAGTGATCTGTACCACTGTATTTGTAATCACCGATGGGGTTGTGTTCAATAACAACAAGAGCTTCGTTTGAGTAAGCGTAACCGCCTACTGCGTTTGCAGCGAAGTATCTGATATAAGCGCCGTCATCTGATTTGTCGAGGGCTTCACCATCATAGGGAATCCAGTCGCCGCCAACAACTTTAATCTCCCAACCTTCGGAGAAAATGTTACCGTCAACTTCGGGAGCTTCAACTTTGGAATCAATTGTTGCACCGGGACAAACTCTTACCTTAGCGGGGATTTCGCTTTCAATTGTGGGAATTGCCGCTGCAGATGCGAAACAAGCAACCACACCAAACATAAGACATACGCTTAAAAGTACGGATAAAACTTTCTTAGTCATATCTAAAAGCATCCTTTCAATACTACATTTTTTTCTATTTTAACATCTATACACAAAAAATGCAAGTGTTTTGAAAAGTTTTTATAATAAATCAATTGTGATTGAATCGACACAGGCATGTGCAATCAAGCCTCTTTTACTGATTTAAGGCTTTAGTGTGCGTGGATTTGGCGATTTAGGAACCCCGAAGCGTACAAGAGTACGCGAGTTCGGGTAAGTAAATCGACAAAGGCACGTGCAATTAAGCCTTAAATCCACCAGGCAGCTGTAAGACCTTCTTTGATTATGCACTTTTTAAGAAGTTCAACGGCTTTTTCAAGACCTTCATTCTGACTCATAAGGGAGTCTTCGTGCTCGATAGAAACGGCGTAATCATAACCAACCATACGGAGGTTGCTGATAACGTCACGCCAGTAGGATTCACCGTTACCAAAACCAACTGAGCGGAAAATCCAAGAACGGTTGATTTCATCCGCATAGGATTTCGTATCAAGGACACCGTTAACACCTGTGTTAAGAGCATCAATTTTAGTATCTTTTGCGTGGAAGTGGAAAATCGCACCCTCTTTACCCAAAGCACGGATAACCGCAATGGGGTCCATACCCTGCCAGATAAGGTGGGAAAGGTCAAGGTTTGCACCGATTTCCTTACCGACTGCGGCACGGAGTTTAAGAAGGCTCTCTGTGTTATAAACACAGAAACCAGGGTGAAGTTCAAGGGCAATTTTATCAACACCATGAGCGGTACTGAATTTCACAAACTCTTTCCAATAGGGAATAAGAACTTCGTTCCACTGGTAATCAAGAATTTCGCCGAAATCGTTGGGCCACGGGCAAGTTACCCAGTTGGGATACTTAGAGTCTTCACAGTCACCGGGACAACCTGAGAAAGTGTTAATCTGATGAACACCAAGTTTTTCTGCAAGAAGAACTGCTTTGCGCATATCTTCATCAAAGCTTTTTGCAATCTCCTTGTTGGGGTGTACGGGGTTACCGTGACAACTGAGAGCGCTTATTTCAACGTTGTATTTTTTAAGAAGTGCCTTGAAATCCTCAAGTGCTTTTTCATCATTGAGCAATACATCGGGGTCTGCGTGAGCCTTACCGGGGAAACCTCCACAACCGATTTCAACCATTTCAAGACCGAGGGATGAAAAATATTTTAATGCTTCCTCAAGGGAAACTGTACCGAGCAAATTAGTTAATACACCAAGTTTCATATTCTACCTCTGATCAAAAATTCTCTTTAAGCCATTTGTAGCTTCTTGAAATATCCTCAAGACCTGTGGGAACAGGGTCATCATTTTCAAGAATAACCCACTCAAGACCAATAGCCTTAACACCTTCAACAACCTTTGCAAGGTCATTTTCGCCCTCGCCCAATGCCATGGGTTTTCTATCAACACCATCTTTGATGTGAATAAGAACGATTTTATCCTTATTTGCTTTGAGGTATTCTACGTTATCGATACCTGCACAGAAGCTCCAGTATGTGTCAACTTCAAGTTTACAACTATCTTCTGAAATAACATCCATAGCATTTCTGCCATCTTTAATGTCGGAAAATTCCTCTGTGTGGTTGTGGTAATATGTATCCATACCGTTTTCACGGGCAACAACACCCGCGGCACCAAGGATGGAGCCTGTGTTTTTTGCTTCCTCGTAAGTATCGTGAGGAGCGCCACCAACACCTATGTATTTTGTGCCGAGTGCTTTAGCAAAAGCAATTGTTTTATCAAGATTTTCGGGACAAAAATCATCAAGGCCCATATGGGAGCCTACAATTTCAAGACCTAATTCTTCGCATCTTTTGCGAAGAACATCTGCTTCAAGACCAAAGTAACCTGCAAATTCAACACCGTCAAAGCCGATTTCTTTAACTTTGCCGAGAACTTCGAGCATATCGTTACCGTCCTTAATATGGTCACGAACGGAATATAACTGTACTGCAAATTTCATTTGTTTTTCTCCTTGGAATAGGTATAATTAAAATTTTAATTTTGTTAAGAGTGCCGTTTTGTCCGAGTGGTGCTATACAAAGTACTGCCCCCAGGACAAAACGGTGCTATGGGCAAAATTAATCAAAATAAACGGGTTTGCCTGTTTTGGCGGATTCATATATTCCTTCAAGAATCCTTGTAACAACAAGTGCCTGTTCGGGAAGAACAACAGGGTCTGTGTCGGTGCGGATAGCATGAATCCATCTTGCTGCTTCTACCTCTGCGGGTGAGCCACTCTTATGTCCTTCAAAGAATGCTGCGCCGCCTGCATTAAGGTTGGGTTTTTCGATGCACTGGCGCTGATTTTTGATGTAGTTAAGACGTGCTTCGTCGTTAAGAGTATCTGCACCACCCTTATCACCACAAATCATATAACAAGCCTCATTGGGCTCGGCAATATTGAGTGCCCAGCTTGATTCAAGGTTAACAACTGCACCATTTTTCATTTTAATGAAGCCGAAAGCTGAGTCTTCAACGGTGAATTTTTCAGGATCCCACTGACCCCATGCATTACCCTGATCAGTCTGGTCAGCAAGTTTTCTGAATGTCTGTCCAACAACCATTTCGGGCTCGTAGTTATCCATAACCCAGAGAGTCATATCAAGAGCGTGGGTACCGATATCGATAAGGGGACCGCCACCCTGCTCATATTCGTTAAGGAAAACGCCCCATGTAGGAACTGCACGGCGACGGATAGCAAGGGCTTTACCATAGTAAATCTCGCCGAATTCGCCATTTTCTGCGCACTGTTTAACATAAAGATTCTCGTCAGTCTGACGATTCTGATAACCGATAGTAAGCTTTTTACCTGTTCTCTTAGCGGCTTCGCACATAGCCTTGGCTTCCTCGTAGGTTTTAGCCATGGGCTTTTCGCACATTACGTGCTTACCTGCTTCAAGGGCGTCAATAGAAATAAAGCTATGTGAACGATTGGGAGTACATACGTGAACGATGTCAATTGTTTCGTCCTTAAGAAGTTCTTTATAATCCTCGTAAACCTTAGCGTCAGGGGTACCGAATTTTTCGGCAGACTTCTGAGCACGTTCAATAATGATATCGCAGAAAGCAACCATTTCAACACCATCAACTTTTGAAAGGGCGGGCATATGCTTACTGTTGGCAATACCACCGCAACCGATAAAACCAATTTTTAAAATCTTATCATTCATAAAAATGAACCTCCTTGCCTTAAACAAGCAAAATTATACAATATTATTATATTATATTTGAGGTTATTTTCAAGAGAAATACACAATAATTAAGGATTTCAAAAACAACAAAATTATTCCCTTATATTTAGGGAAAACACACAAAAGGAAAAGGCACACTCAAAAGAGTGTGCCTTGATTTATTTAATTATCTAACTAAATCAACCAAACAAACCGCCCAATGCTTCGGGAAGAACTACTGTAAGGTATTTAATGATAAGACCAAAAATTTCAGTAAAGAAGTTAGCTACAGAACCATCGATGCTACCGAAGATATCTGTGGGAAGCTTTGTATCTTCAACATCATCGTCTTTAACTGTCTTTTTGATAGCGTATTCGTCAACCATTGTTACTTCCTGAGTATCGTCGTTAACAACGTATGCTCTGTAAACAAGATAGTTACCGTCAATTTCAACGTTTGCGAAACAACCACCTGCATAGGGGTTAGTTTCAACGCCATTGTCGTCTTTTTCGCTTCTTGTTGTGAAGTAAACATCAGCAGCATCCATAACAGCGCCAAGAGCACCATCATTTACGCCATATCTCTTAGTACCTGCAGTTGAGGGAAGAATATAAACTGCACCTTCGGGATTTACTGCGAAAGTAACGTCCTGACCATTGTGTCTTTCTGTGATGTAAAGAGTATCTTCGCAAACTGCGTCACCTGCAACCTGCTGAGTTCTGAAGTACATATGGTCGTGACCTGAAAGAACCATATCAACGCCTGTTTCATCAACGATTTCGATAATTGTATCTCTCATAGCAAGAGTATCGGGTTTGTTGATGTTTTTACCTGCAGAGTATGCTGCTCTGTGGAGCATAAGAACTTTCCAATGAGCGTCAGAAGATGTGATATCGTTATAAACCCAGTTTCTCTGAGCCTCGGTCATGGGATACATATCATTTGAGTTAAGAACTGTGAAATGAGTATCGCCGTAATCGAAAGAATAGTATGTGCCGTTAACACCGTTACCTGCACCGTCACCGCCATCAAGGTTAAACATTGTATCGAACCAACCAACATTGAGTTTGTTGGTGATGTTGCCTTCGTGGTTACCTGCAACGGGAGCGATAGTAAGGTTTGTATTAGCGTCTTCGAAAGCCTGACCGTACCAGTTCCACTCTTCGTTAGTACAATCGTTAACAAAGTCACCAAGGTTAACTACGAATTCAGCATCGCCGTTAAGTTCCATAGCTGCGTCCATAACGAGAGCTGCCTGTTCGAAGTTTTCGAGGCTACTTGCCTGAACGTCGGCAATAGCAAGGAATGAAAAGCTATCGTCACCGTCGTCAGTAACGAAAGTACCTGTTTTACTCCAGATTTCTCTGTCATAGCTACCTACACGATAGCGATATTCTGTACCTGCTTCAAGACCTGATGCTACAACCTTGTGGCAATAGTAACCTTCCCATGAAGATACTGAACCTTCAAAGGTGATTGCATTTTCAAAACCTGATGCATTGTAATCAGCTGCTGAAACTACCTGAACGGCAGAATCACATTTCTTCTCGGTAAACCAAGTGAAACCACGCTGAGTTTTAGTATCACCATTCATTGCACAGGTGATACGGATTGTTTCGAAACCTGTTGATTCTTCTGCAGATGCACCTACACCGATGCAACCGAAAAGCACCATAACTGCGAGCAATACTGCGAGAGCTCTTTTTGCTGTCATCTTCATAACTACCTCCGTAATTATATGGATTTTGGGTATGAGGTTAGACTAATACCCATTTTTATTCCTTCTCATTATACACACAAAGTTTCAATATTTCAATAGTATTTTAAAAAAAAGAAACTCCCACACAAAATTTTTGTATGGAAGTTCTAAAATTTATAATCAGTATTTATCTTTACAAGAAATTGTCGAAGAATATGCACTTATGTGTTTACCGTTTACTGCCTTAGCGGTGTACGTGTAATTCACGTCTTTTTGGGCAGTTTTATCCACATAGGTAACGTTATCGACACCTTTTACCGTGGCAAGTCGCACCCAACCGGAATTTGCGGTTTTTCGGTAAATGTAATAACTCTGAGAGCCCTTGACAGAGCCCCATTTAAGAGTGATACCTTCTTTCATGCTTACAGCACTTTTCATAACAGGGTCGGAAAGCCGTTTGGTGTACAAGCCATCCCCATCAAAGCCACTGTCACCGCCATTTATGGCGCGTACTGTGTAAGCATAACCTGTACCATTTTTACTTTTTACTGAAGTGTCAATATAATTAAGGTTTTTGGTGGTGCCGAGATATGTCCAGTACTCAACCCCATCCTCACGTCTGTATACGCGGTAGCCTGTAGCGCCTGTAACCTTATTCCAATCAATACGTATACCCGTGGTTACATTACTGATTTTTATAAGTTCGGGATTTTCCACATATTTTATTTTAACAATTCTGCCTGAATCGTAGACACTGTAATCACCCGTTGAATTAAAGGCTCGTGCACTGTAATAGTATGTGGTGTTGTTTTTAACATTTTTATCAAGATATGTAGTAGAGGTTGTATTTTTTATTCTGGTCCAACTTTTGTCACCCGAAGCTTTACGGTACACCGCATATTTTGATGCACCATCAATTTTATTCCATGAAACACTAACACCACCACGGGTATTCATTGCAGAGGTTTGGGGAGTTTCAGGTTTAAGTTGGGGTATCTCTTTGTAACTGAATATAAACGAGCACTCTTTACAAACTTGTGTTTTTATACCGCTATCAAAGACTGTAGCAGGTTTATAATCAACCCATTGCTTACTTTTGTGCTTACAGATACCACGGTACGAAACAGAGAAACCGATATCATTACCATCCTTCTCCCCTACGCAACAACGAATTTCTTCGCCCTGGGTAAGGTATACCGAAGCTTCAAATCCCAGCTTATTATTTTTGTAGTCCACGTCATCAAATGAGTAAGTGAACATATTATTGCGGATATATTCAAAATACGGATCGTTTTCGCTGACGGATTCAAAAATATACAATCCCTCAATAGTTGCTCTGAAAGTAAACTGAGTACCGCTTGGAATATTATTATATGTAACACCTATTCCAAAACCCAAATAGGGGTATTCCAGACAATCGCAAGTGATTCTGAATTTCACATCCGAGCCGTCATAATCATTAACCGAAAAAAAGATTGTTTCGCCTTTTCTAAGGTAAGTTTCACCGAAAAATTCACAATCCTTTTCGTCATCAAAAATTTCATAAGAACCGTCGGGTAATTGAATTTCAACATACGGGTCAGAACCATCAAACGAACTTAACTGATAATAATCGTCGTGGTCAGCAGTAAAAAAGAAACACGAACCGCTACCCTCACTGTAATCAGTTCCCGTCTGTGCTTCTGCCACCAATTGAATGCGGAAGTTTATTACCTCATCATCACCATAAGTACCTGTTTTACAATGGATTTCTTCGCCCTCACACAGGTAAATATACGCACAGAACTCTAAACCATTTTTAATATTATCAAATTCACGGGTTGTTCCATCATTAAATTCCACGTTCAAAAACGGGTCCATATTGTCGTAAGAACTAATAGTATACCAACCTGTTTCAGGTGCTTTAAGAATGAACACGGAGCCCGCTTCACAGGTGTAGTCACCTGTTGCATCAAGATTAGTAACAGATGCCACTACAGGAGTGCAAAGAGAAATAGAAAAAAGTAAAACAATCGCTAAGACTGAGCCGATAATTCTTTTCATTGCATCTTCACTCCTTTTTATTTCTCAATAAATTAATTATATCATAGACTCGCTCATTTTCAATGCATAAACGATGAATATTTTTTTAGTTTTTGCTCGAAAAATAACTATCCGCCACGAGAAACCCCGAAGCGGATAGTATTAAGAATTAAAATTATTTCATTTTAATTTTGTAACATTTGATCTCAAAGGGATTGATTTCAAAGTTAAGAGTATCACCATTTGCAATATCAACTGCAACGTCATTTCTTTCAAGAAGGTCGCATTCTGTTACGTTTGCGATTTCAGCAAAGAGTTTTGCAGAAACTGTTGTACGTCCGCCAGCTTTTTCAACGAAACGAACGATGTATGCATCTTCATCTTCGCACTTCTTAACTGCTTCAAGAGTAACGTTCTTGCCCTCAACGCTGATGAATGATTTAGCATCTTCACCATTTGCATCTGCATTGATTTCAACTGCAACTGCAGGGTTGTTGATTTCAAGACCTCTTACAAGAGTTTCGGCATTCTTCCAGTTACCTGCGTGAGGATAGATAGAATATGTGAAGTAGTGGTCGCCACGGTCTGATTTGGGGTCGGGGTTCATAGGAGCTTTAAGAAGAGTGATAATC
>JAZRFO010000065.1:0-1800 GCA_045643685.1 Acutalibacteraceae bacterium | reverse complement strand
TTGGAGTTTTTGATTTCGGAGTTAATGGATGTAGCGAGAATCCAACCTTCGTAAGCGAAAGCGGTAGCAACAACAGCACCGAAAAGAACGGAAATATTACCTGTGCCTGTGCCGAAGTTGGAAACAAGGATTGATGATGTGTTTTCAACGGGAGCACCTGTGAAATCGTGTGAAAGACCGTAGATAATACCGCCAACTGCCATAAGAAGAAGGGGAATAAGCTTGATGAATGTAGCGCTTATCTGGAGTTTACCTGCAAGCTTTGAGGAAAGAGTATTAACTGCGAATACTAAAATAAGAATGAAACCTGCAAGTAAGAATGTTTCAGAACTGCTTACGGGAGCAAATCCCTGGTCTGTGCTTACAAGCATAAAGTTGGGGTTTACGGATTTAAGGAATGTGAGGAAGTATCTTGCGGTGAGCCAAGCAAGAACAGATGTCATTGCGGGAGTGTAGATTGTGGTGGTGAACCAACCCATCATATAGGCGTATTTGCTACCAATAGTAGCCTCTGCATAGTCAACAACGCCGTTAACCTTTTCGTAGCGCTGAGCCATAACGCAGAATGCCAGAACGCAAAAAATCATAACTGCGCCGCCGATAATCCAAGCAATGATACCCATGGGCATATCGCCTTCTGTTTTCTCAAGAATTGCCTGAGCTTTGAAGAAAACACCCGAACCTACAACGGTACCTACAACCATGCAGATAGCCATCAAAAGTCCATATTGTTTTTTTAATCCGGTTGCCATATTATCACCCTTTTTATTGTAATATAATATACTTATAACTCATTAAAGAAGTGTTTGTCAAGTATTTCTGATGCGGTTATTACGAATTTTACACAAGGACGTGTTTTGTAATATTCTGCGGTGCGCGGGTCTGATATGGGTGAGGATTTACCCACAGTACCCAGAAGGTCACGGCAGATGTATGTTCCGTGAACCTCATTGAACTCCTCTGCGAGGGTTTGTATGAGTTTATAGTGTGCATCCTTCATTTCTTTAGGGTCAGTGCTTTCGTATCCTTTGAGAAGTCCTGCAACCATAAACATACCTGTTACGGCACCACAAACCTCCCTTAAACGACCCATACCTCCGCCGAAAGATGAAGATAATCTCATAGCAGTTTTTTCGTCAATACCGCAATCCTCCGCAAATGCAACGAAAACTGCTTGTGAACAGTTGCAACCATTTACGAATAATTCTGCAGCTTTTAAGGAGTGGTCTTTTTTCATATTTTCACCTCCATAATATAAACACATTTTACAACACTTATGCCACATTGTAAAGAAATAAATAAAATGTAAAATATGGTGTCTGTATTGAAAAAACAGTTTCTTTATGTTAAAATATAAACTAAGTTAGTCTGTCAAATACAAACTCAAGTGAAAATCTGAGGTACGAGAGGTGACTGTCGAAATGAAATCGTCAGTTTTGGAAAAAACAGTTAATAACATTTTTGATTTTATCAAATCACATAAAATTCCCATTATATCGGCGAGTTTTACGTCGTTGATGGCGTATATGTTTATTTTTACAAATAAAATTGTCAATTGGGATGATTTGCAATTCCTTTTCGGTAAAGGATACACTATTACATCTGGAAGATGGGCATTAGAAGTTTTGGAATATGTGCTGCCCAATTATTCTATGCCATGGTTTTGGGGTGTTATTACCTGTGTGCTATTAATAGTGGCAATATGTTTAATTATAGATATTTTTAAAATTGAAAATAAGCTTTTGCAAGGTGCACTTGCTGCTATAATTATAGCATTTCCTTCTGAGATTGGCACAATGT
>JAZRFO010000064.1:0-1986 GCA_045643685.1 Acutalibacteraceae bacterium | reverse complement strand
TTTTCTAAACGAGTAACACTCTTGAATTTTTGCAACTCGTCATAAACCGCTTTAGCCGTGGGGTATTGGTCGTGGGTGGAGTTTTCCGTTATAGCCTGAGTTTTATTGGCTACATTTTCTCTATTCTCCACCTTTTTCATCAATTCTGCCGTGAACATCTGACAGTATTTTTCATACTCCCCTATGGTAGGGATTTCTTCAACAGCAACCTCCTGAGTGTACGAGCCCTCGTTAACGTAAAATGCCGTAGGCTTCGGGGAATACATAAGCTCGACCCCATCTGCATTTTCTTTGTATGCATATACTCCAAGGATAACTGTCCCCTTTTTAAGAGTTGGTATAATGCACTCGCCACTGCACACAGGCACGGGGATGTTATTGAAAGCCGCCGTTACCGTAAGACCCGAAAAATCCTCGGGCAACTCAAACGAACACAGGTTAAGTCCCTTTTCACCTGCATTTACGGAAGTATACTCGGTAATAATTACCGCATCTTTGGTTACTTTTACTTTCATTTAATCACCCTTTTAAATATTCTTTATACTTGGCTGCGAGATATGCCTGATAATTGGCATAGGTATGTGCAAGATTTGAGGCGCCGAACTCTTTACTGGTCATAATATTGTAATCGCCCGTTCTTACACAGTACTCACCATAGGTTATGGGCGGTGTTGTAAGATTACTGTCCTTAGCATCCGAATCTTTTTTTGATGAAGATTTTTTCGAGGACGAACCGCCCGAGCCACCGCCTGAGGACTTACGGGCATATTCTCTGTCCTTATTTGCCTGGTCACGCTTTGCCTCCGCCTCTTTGAACGCCATTTCCTTTTGGAATTCCTCTCTGTCGAGGGCATCCTGATACTTTTTAAACTCATATTCACGGTCATTTTCCCAAGAATCAACCTCCGCAAGGAATTGGTCAAACTCCGCATCGGACATTGACGTGAGTTTATTGAGAAGGTACTCTCCATCGGCGTAGTATCTTTCCAACTGACCCAGGTACTTGTCATAATCATCACCGTCGAGAGAGCGAAGAAGCGTAACGTCTTCGACCATTTTGTCACCTTCGTCAGTATACTGAATATAGGCTCTGTCGCGTAAATCAAGAGCAATATCATTAAGGGAATTAAGATACTCATCATAAGCCTCATTACCTGCGTTAACAGCATAGGAGTTAGCATAACCCCCTGTAAGCGCCGTTGCGTTACCCACCGTATCCATCATGGCTTTTTTGCCGTTTTCAATATACTGATCGCGGTATTGCTGATACAGAGGGTCTGCATTGAGATTGTAAGTAAAATCTTCCCTGTTGAGAATGTCGTTTAAAAGTGCTTCAATCTGCTCCGAGTATTTGCTGTCATACTCGCCCGGCTTGTTTTTCTCCCAGTTGTTCAGGGCATTTTCTGCAGACTGTACCGCCTGACTTTTTTTATATTCGGGTCTTGGGGTAGTGGTTTTTATAGTTGTTGTGGCAGATTGATTTTTACTACTGCCCGCCCCCTTCTTGGGCGCGGACTTTGAATTAAGACTGCCCCAGGTATTTTTACCTACAATACCGTCCACCTGAAGACCGTTTTTCTTCTGATAATCCTTTACGGCCGCCTGAGTTTTGGAGCCGAACTGACCGTCAACTGCAAGTTTATAGCCGTAATTATTTAATGTTTCCTGTAATTTTTTTACATCGCTACCCGATGAACCATAGGAAATAGTTGAATAAGCTATTTTTATCACCTCTTTATAATGTAGCTTCCGCTTATGTAAATTTGTGTACCTGCGGCAATTGCATTGTCGGAACGAAAAATAATTTCACCTGTGTTCTGTACACCACCAAAGCCCTGCACCCCCGATGAAAAGTGTACAGTGGTTTGCAATGGAGTAAAGAAAGAGGGAACCTTTCCTGAAATCTGCGCCACAGTGTAACTGACGTTCGGGGAAAGCTCTTTGGTTGTTTCTAAACGAAGACCTAACCACACCATTTGCAAAGGT
>JAZRFO010000063.1:0-3990 GCA_045643685.1 Acutalibacteraceae bacterium | reverse complement strand
TGTGATATTATATCATTCGTTATCCGGGTGTGGCGCAGTTGGTAGCGCGCTTGACTGGGGGTCAAGAGGCCGTGAGTTCAAGTCTCGCCACTCGGACCAAAAATACAAGATAGCATTCGCTATCTTGTATTTTTTTGTTTTACAAAAGTTTTTGGCGAGACTTGAACGAAATAGTCCATCTCGCGTCGGTTCGCCTTGGCGGAGACGCGAGGGACATATAATGGGATGATTCGCGAAGCGAATTCATGCAAGGCACAGCCTTGCAAGTCTCGCCACTCGGACCAAATAAAGCAGATAGTCTTTGGGCTGTCTGCTTTGTTTTTTTCTGTAAGGGAGACTTGAACTCCCTCGCCGAAGACGAACACAATCGGGTGTTTTTTTAGTGATTTTTATGATGTTCTATATTAAAAAGGCCTTGCGGGTTTCCGCAAGGTCTTTTATTCTTGTCACCCTTCAGTTATTTCGTAGAAAACTACTGCGTGGGGGTCGAGGGTTATATTTAATGTGATTTTGCCGTCTTTGGCATTGATTTGAGTTTCAATAGGTTCAAGCTTTGAGCATTCGGTATATTTATCATAAAGCTCGTTGAAATATGTTTCTCTCGCTTTTTCATCGGTTAGGGTTGTGGGGTTATCAATTGACGGGTCATCGGGTGACCAGCTGAAGCAATCGTCTGTAATACCGTAAGTTTTTCTGTCTTCAACCCATTCATCAAAATAGTTGCAATCGTCGTTGATTACGTAAGCTGTGACTTTGACATCTTTACCTGTAAATTGGGGCGCATTGATTTCAAATGTCATTTCTGTGCTCTTTTTATAATCCACGTCATTTTTGAAATTATATGCCATTATGCGGAGTGTATTTTCGTCCTCGTCAAAAGCAGAAACCGCATCCACATCTGAACCGAAAATTACACCCGATTTAGTTTTTTCGGTTTTTAAAAGTTTGTTTCCACCGAATTTTGCCGCATTTTTTGCCACGTGGTAGCTCACTGTGGGATTTCCATCAAAAAATCCGTTTGAAAGGTATGACCAAGCCGAAAAATATGCAATATCGTTATTGAACATCTGAGCAATAAGCCTTGCATCATAAGCCGCCTGATATGTATATCCGCAGGTTCTTGTGAGCAATTCACTACCAACACTACCACTTGAGTTACCCTCAAGTATTCTGCCCTCGTCAACGCCGTATATCAGGTTATCAAGACCTACGCTTTCGGCAGTTTCACGTAAATATTCGATACTTTCGGGGAGTGTTTTTCCATCGGTATATTCACCCGGAGTCGAGTCATAAAAGCTTGTTGCAAGGTAGCATACTCTTGTTCCTTTTTTGCCTGTTTTATAGTTTGTACCTTCACCGCAATGTTTTATAAATATCGCTTCGTCCCAGAGTCCCTCGGTGACAGTCATTGAATGAGCGCCAACAAAAACATTTTCACCTATTGAATCCTGCAAAGCCGCAACGGAGTAGTCATACAATTTGCAATAAGCTTCGGCAGATTTTTCAGGGTCGGCTTCTTCCTCGCCGTCAAAAAACCAAGCCTCATTCTCATATTCGGTCATAACGCCGAAACGCCATGTAAGAACTTCATCTTTGCCAAACTCTTTTACAAGGGCTTCGCCCATTGCGTAGATGTAATTATAATAAACATCATAGTCATCGGGGGGATAGGGATTCATACCAAAGCCGTGTTCGGTGGTGGCTTTTTCAGAAAATTTGGTGGGTACGTTACCCAATTTCAACATAGGTTTTGCGCCTAAATTCAAAACACCCCTACAGTTATCAATCAACAATGTAAAATCGTAATCATCCAGAACGTTTCTATTGTTTGGGTCCTTAAAAAGGTCACGTGCCTCGGTACCGCCCGTGCACTGCATAAACTGAATGTACTCAACAAACTCCAAAATATCATTTTCCTGATTTCTTTGTGCATTGGTAAAGGGGTTACCCTCAATGGACCAGGTATTTACATTATTAACGACGTTATGTAAAACCGCACCCTGCTGTGATGCATCTATACTAAACACGTATTTGTTGAAAATTCCTGTTGACAGAAAAGCGAAAACTCCGCCAAAAACAATGACAACTGCCAAAATAACGCATAAAACTTTTTTAATTTTCTTCATCGGTAAGCCCCCTTTTTCTTTTTGGAAACCTTTGTTTGTTCATAAGGATCCACAACCCAAGCAACTAATTTATAATAGTTCACAACGGATAGCACAATCACAGGAATGAAAACAACAATAGCAACAAATGCCGTTGCAATAGTCATATCAGCATCAAGTTTTTCCGATATGTTTGCACCTATAAAAATCCCCTCGATTAAAAGGGCTATAAAGTTTATAACAGGTACTGCAAAACGTGTTTTTATGGCAAAATGCTTTCCTTTTTCGAAATCGCATACAAAAGCCAACACAATAAAAAATACTAACACGTCCACTAATACCGAAAAACTGAAGGAGTGTTCCGTCACACCGTATACGATTGCATAAAAAATTTCGCTGACAACAAGTCCCGATACGGCACCAAGAAGCAATTTATCATACCGCTTTTTAAATAGAATTATACTAACAAACAAAGCCGCTGACCCCGACACAATAGATTTTGCTATATTCAAAAACTCAACGGGATTTTGGGTCAACACAAAATGTTCAAAAAGTTGGATTCCCACACTCAAAAAGCTACTCAAACCCGACAAAAGAAACATTACGGCACAAAATTTTGGACAGCGTATTTCTCTTTTCTTCATAAAATACTCCTTTCGTAAATCTTTTGTTTTTCTTTAATTCGATAGTACCACGAAAAATTTTCTTTTTCAATATAAAAATTCATCTTCACGAATAAAATATACGGATACTTTATATTAAGGATTGAAAAAGCATGGATTTTTTATCACTATCCCCTTCCGATATTTTATCGGTAATTCTTACTTTAGCCGTAATATTTGTAAACGGACTTACGGATGCACCCAATGCCGTTGCAACCTGTATAACCACACGGTGTATGAGTATGAAAAGTGCGGTAATTATGTCCGCATTTTTGAATTTTGCCGGGGTTTTTGTAATGACAACAATAAATCCCTCAATTACCGAAACCATATCAAATATGGTGTTTTTCGGTGATAATGAAAGTGCAGCATCAATAGCCCTTTGTGCTGCCTTGTTTTCCATTGTTTTGTGGGCAGTTCTTGCTTGGTATTTCGGCATACCCACAAGCGAAAGTCACGCCCTTATTGCCGCACTCTCAGGTAGTGCCATAGCCATAAACGGCGGATTCGGTGGTATTAACGGCAGTGAATGGGTAAAGGCTTTTTATGGACTTTTCACCTCTTGTTTAGGCGGTTTTTTATTGGGGTTTATTATATGTAAGATTGTTCTTGTTATTTTCAAAAATATAAAAAGAAGTAAATGTGATTTATTTTTTAAATACGCTCAGATTTTTGCCGCAGGTGCTATGAGCTTTATGCACGGAGCACAGGACGGACAGAAATTCATAGGTGTGTTACTTCTTTGCACAGGCACTATTAACGATACTACACACATATCCCCTTTTATAATATTGCTTTGTTCGGGTGTAATGGCACTTGGTACTCTTTCGGGTGGTAAAAAAATAATAAAAGCCGTTGGTATGGATATGGTAAAATTAGAAAAATATCAGGGCTTTTCCGCGGACTTAGCCGCCGCACTCTCATTACTTTTAAGCACCCTTTTCGGTTTTCCCGTTTCCACAACCCACGCCAAAACCACCGCAATGATGGCCGCGGGTGCCGCACGAAGCATACGCTCCATTAACCCTGTAGTTATAAAAGATATTGTTATGACCTGGATTCTAACCTTCCCCGGGTGCGGAATTTTAGGATTCATTGTAACTAAGATATTTTTAAGGATATTATGAAAAATGGCAGATACACAAAAAGTGTATCTGCCAAATTAATTATAATTTAATTTTAGAGTTAATGTCCTTCATAACCTCGGGTGTTACTTTGATAAC
>JAZRFO010000062.1:0-2007 GCA_045643685.1 Acutalibacteraceae bacterium | reverse complement strand
CCACCATTCCGTAGGCTTTTCTCGTTCAATAGCCTCGCAGGAATTGGGGCTACGATGTATATAACACATTTTGCAATTAAGTGTACACCTTGGTGTTAACTCAAACGTTCCCGAAATGGGTGTGCCCTTTTCGGTACCCTTGGCAAAAAGGTGGTTTATAAAGAAATCGTAATTTAATGAATTTGTCATATGCACAAACCCTTTTGGTTGAATGCAAAATGCAAAATGCAAAATGCAAAATTTCGGGGCGCTTGGCGCCGATTATAATTGCCGACCGTAGGTCGCAACATTCCTCATTCCCAATTCCTAATTCCTAACTCTCTTGCAAGGCACTCAACCGCTCTTTGGTCGGGTGTGCATTGTAGGTGGTAAACAGGAACTTTTGAAAGAAGGTCAATTAAAGTATCAACACATTGCTGAGTTACAGCGGGAGCCACAAAATCGAGGTAAATATTACCCAAAAGGCTCTGTATTGCCTGAATCCCTGTAACAGGGTTTATTTTATTCTCGGGAGCCTGACTTAAAAGGACTATTGCTTTAAGAGGTAAGGTTTTATTTTTACAGATACCACTCGTACCGCAGAAAGGTAAGCCATGAGCAAAAACACCATTTTCTTCAACGGAAACACCGGCTTTGTCACCATTTATTACCTCGGCGTCCATATATTTGCGCCACAGTTCCGCCTGAGTGCTTTTACCAACGCCACACTGTGCGCTAAACAATACCGCTCCACCATCTATTGAAATATATGATGCGTGAAACAAAAGTATTTTGAAAGGTAAAAACAACTGACCAAGTGACACCGAATTCCACATATAGCGGAAATCCGACATAACGGAGTAGCTCTGGTTTGTAAAGTAAACCTTACTTTGTGATGTGTCGGTAATTTTGTAGCAGGAAAGAGCACCTTCCGCCGTACCCATTGGGTTGTGACGGAAAATATTGTCACCATCCCACGATACCAACGCACCTACGGGAGTTTTTTTGAAATTAACGGGGGTTTCGGGCAAACCTTCGCCCACGTGATAGGTTATTTTAATATCGGCATTTTCCCCGACAACCGCGAAAATACTGAAGTTTTCGTGCTCGGTTAACGGCAGCGGAGATTCGATTGAAATCCGTTTACCGCATATAGCGTAATTCTGCTTCATTAGATACCTACCCACTATCCCATTATTAAGAGTATACTACACCATTTTTCAAAAAAAGTCAATGAATTCAAGGGATTTTTAACTTTTTACCGAGTGATTTTTTTGTAAAATTGTGTCGGATTTTTCAAAGACCACAACTTGTAGTGTATTGAATTTTTAAACAAGTGTGGTATACTATAACTGACAAAGATTTTTCGGAGTGTGTTGAGCTATGGATAATAAAAAATACTGTTTAAAACCCGGTTACGTTTTGCGCGAAATTGCCGGCGAACACCTGGCCATACCCGTAACGGCAGAAAATTCGTCGGATATTGTGGTTTTAAACCCCGTCAGCGCTATCTTGTGGGCGGAACTTGAAACAGGTAGAACCATAGAAGAACTTACAGATAAAATCTGCGAAAACTTCGACATCAACCGCGACGAAGCAAAGGCGGATATTGTGGAGTTTATAGAATCACTTATTGAGAAGAACGTGATTGAATAATTCGGGAAAAAATGTATTTCTCTTTCACTTAAGAATAACCATAATGGAAATACCCACCACCATCGCAAGCGATGTTCCCCCTCCCCATGCTTCGCACAGGGATGATAAGCTTCGCATCACCTCAACTAAATATAATTGGAAACAAAATTTTGAATTAAAAAATCCCCCGAAACCATTGGGTTTCGGGGGATGATTTTTTGTTTTTTATTCCTTTCTTGCTTCGATTTCGGCTACCATCTGTGCCTGACGTTTTTCTGTAATTGTGTAGAAGAACATAGGAACTGCACAAGCAAACATACTGATTACACCGGAAAGAACCAATACTGCCCAAAGCTTATCGGGGTCGCCAACCTCGTATGTTTTTGTGTTAAT
>JAZRFO010000061.1:0-5605 GCA_045643685.1 Acutalibacteraceae bacterium | reverse complement strand
ACTGCTTCAACGTCAAGAATGGGCTTGTCCTCACGTTCACGCATTTTCTCAATAGAAACGGCAATACCGTGGGGGATTTCCTCGTTAAGTCGGTGAAGAAGCTTTTCACGAATCATCTCAGAAGCGAGCACACGCTCGGGCTGGTCTGTTAAAGTATCCTCGGGGAAGAAGAATTCGGAATCTTCCGCAAGGTTCATAAGCTCACCTTTAAGGGCATCCATACCGTCGCCGTCGCGGGCACTTACGGGCACCACCGCATGGAAATCAAGAAGTTGAGTAAGTTCAAGAATTCTTGACATAAGTTCCTGCTTGTCCGCAACCATATCAATTTTATTTATGGCGAGAACCACGGGAATTCTTTCTGCTCTGAGTTTTTCGAGCAATTCTAATTCTGCGGGTCTGATTTCACCGCGGGGTTCAGTAACAAAAAGACAGGAGTCAACACCGCCTATACTGTCATCCACCGCCTGAATCATCTTTTCGCCCAATTTGGTTTTAGGCTTGTGGAAGCCGGGTGTATCAGTAAATACCAACTGTACGTCACCCTCGGTAAGCACACCCATAATTTTGGTACGGGTGGTCTGGGGTCTTGATGATACAATTGCAATTTTCTGACCTAAAAGTCGGTTAAGAATTGATGATTTACCCACGTTGGGTCTGCCTACGATTGCTATAAATGCTGTTTTTCTTTGTGACATTATTCCTTTTCCTTTTTGTTAAAATCAAATTTAAATATAAAAATAAGTGAAATTATAATCGCCGTTACAAGTAACACTATACCAAATGGATTTTCGGTAAAGTGTATGTAAAGTGATTTGAAAGCCACCGGTTGCCAGAGAATTGAAACACCTACAAGAATTGACGAAATAGCGAAAACCAATACTGCACCTGCAGCAACATCCTTCGCAACCTTTACCGCATCATTTCTCTCTTTTGTGGCGGCATCGTTAGTTTTCTCAATAGCGGTATTTATCATTTCAGCGGCTAAAACCAGGGCACTGGTAAGTACAAGAACAGCAATTTGAGTTCCTGTTAAAACAAAATAATCAAACCGCACGAGAAAATACGTCATAAAACCAAGAAAAGTCAGATGAATTCTGAAATTACGCTCATGAGAAATCATCCAACCAAGCCCCTTAAAAGCATATGCGAAGCTTCTCAAAAGGCTTTTTAAATCTTTCATATTTATTCCTCCTCGGAATTCATATAATAAGACTCGTTACGTTTCAAACCAAGTTCTGTAAGTACGTGTTCCTCTTTTTCGCGCATTTTAACTGCCTCAAGACCACCGTTTTCGTGGTCGTAACCTAAAAGGTGAAGCATTGAATGTACGGTTAAAAAGCCCATTTCGCGTTGTAATGTATGACCGTACTCCTCTGCCTGACGAACTGCAGTTTCAACGGATATAACTATATCACCCAAAAGGCAGGCACCTGTTTCAAGGTTTTTGTCGTAAACGCCGTCCTCGCCTAAAGGGAAGGAAAGCACATCGGTGCTTCTGTCGATATTACGATGCATTTTATTAAGCTCGTGAATACGCTCGTCGTCAACAAATGTAACGCTTATTTCTGCAGGCTCAGAAAAATTTTCAAAAGTAAGAACCGCATTACAGCAACGTCTTACAAGAAGTCTTACACCTGTAGGTATTTTTATTGCCTTCTGGTCATTGGTGATAATAACTTTTATTTTTTCTTTCATTTCCTTTTCTTTGCCTCCTCGTATTTTTCATAAGCTCTGATAATATCCTGTACAAGCTTGTGTCTTACAACGTCTTTACCCGTAAAGCGGACAATATCGATCTGCTCCATATTTTTAAGAATTTTAGTGACTTCCACAAGACCTGAACGCTTACCCTCGGGCAAGTCAATCTGAGTAACGTCACCTGTTACAACAACCTTTGAGTTGAAACCCATTCGGGTTAAGAACATTTTCATCTGCTCAGGTGTAGTGTTCTGTGCCTCATCAAGGATGATGAAACTATCATCAAGGGTTCTGCCTCGCATATATGCAAGGGGTGCAACCTCAATATTACCTCTTTCAAGATATTTATTGAAATTTTCCGCACCAAGCATATCAAAAAGGGCGTCGTAAAGAGGTCTCAAATACGGGTCAACCTTGCTTTGAAGGTCACCGGGAAGAAAGCCTAATTTTTCACCGGCTTCAACCGCAGGTCTTGTGAGGATGATACGGTTAACCTCTTTTGCCCTGAAAGCATTAACCGCCATGGCAACCGCAAGATAGGTTTTACCCGTACCCGCAGGACCCACACCGATAACTATGGTGTTGTTCTTTATGGATTCAACATAATTTTTTTGACCCAAGGTTTTAGGTTTTACGGGTTTGCCCTTACTTGTGATACAAACACAATCCCCTGACATTGTAGTAATTTTATCCTCATTACCATCATCAACAAGGGATATAACGTACCTTACGTTCTGCTCATTAAG
Source organism: Acutalibacteraceae bacterium (assembly GCA_045643685.1). Taxonomy (GTDB): domain Bacteria; phylum Bacillota; class Clostridia; order Oscillospirales; family Acutalibacteraceae; genus DTU089. Next base: position 3,158 of record JAZRFO010000061.1, on the reverse strand, counting down.
ACTTTCGCCACGATTTAAAAGCATCAAAAGTCCGTTAATGGCCTTAACCGCCTTGGCTACGTCTTCGGGTTCACCGTTTATTTTTATATCGGAGCCTCGACTTATAACATCTACTCCGAAGGATTTTTCTATAAGCTTGATATTCTCATCAAAACTACCGAAAAGGCTTACCGCCTGTTCCATTCTGTCAACATTAATTATCTGTTCCGATTTAATTACCTTCTTTATAAAATACTATTACACATAGACAGTATACCACATTTTTTGTAAATGTCTACTAAATTTTTCAAATATTTTTGTTAAAAGATATCAGTTTTCTTCTACATAAGCAACCTTTTCGGAGGCTATATTTTCAACACAAACAATTGTCATTGTAAGTATTTCACTCTGTTGAGATTCGCTTTCTGTGTAACTGACTTTTTTGATATCTGCATCTTTATAGACGTTTCTTTTTTCTTTAACGCAACAAAGAAAATTCATCATATCAATCTCTTCGGAATTATACTTTACACTTTTTCGGGTAAACTCAATGCCCTCATCCCTTATAACTCCCACGGGAAGAATTGTGGAGTTGACCATCAAAGGAACATCCGTTTCAGTAACTATGCCATTCTCAGGTTTAAAACCTAACGGAATTTTTATTCCGAATAAATCCACCCGGTATCTTACAGAAATTTCACTACTCGTTTTTAAAGAATTCTCGTATTCAATTTCGGATAAAAAAGTATTTTTGGTTTCGGCAAACACCTTACCGCGGGCTCTTACGAATTTTTCACTTCCGTCAGCATTGGTTTTAACACCCGAAATCAACAAACTACCCTCTGTGACAAATGCACCCTCTTTAACCGCATTTGTACCCCCGTAGCCCTCTATGAGAATAATTTTACCGCTTTTAGATGCGACAATGTTCGAGGGTGTTTTTGTATCTACGATCTCGGGTGCAGGTGTAGCGGGAGTATACTCAATTTTTGCCTTATCCCCGAAAATATTAAGCGAAACCCATGATAATTCAGGATACATTCCCAGTAAAGCCTCCTGAACCTCAGGTATATCAATTTTCGACTTTCTCACACCCGGTTTCACACCTAATTCTGCCAAATTTTCTGTAAAGTTATCTATCTTTACACCATCCTCTTCTGCTATTTCAACCTCCCATATAAATCCCGACATATACCACACAAGGCATACGGCAACAAGCAGGCCCACAAGTAGTCCGCACCGCCATTTATGACGCTTAGCCCAAAAGGGAATCCCTTTATTTTCAAGGGTTTTTACCGTCATTCCTGAATTTTTTGCAGGTTTTTCTATACTTCGGAATTCTCGTGCAGATGTACAGGCTTTCACCTTTACACCATCATTTTCCACGTTCCAAAGGCTTATCCCGTTAAGCTTACACAGATTTAAAAACCTTTCAGAAAAACCGCCCTCCGCACAAAACTCAACGTAACCGCTTACGTAACGAAAAAAGCTTATCATAACCCCAACCGCCTTCAAAAATCGTCATATAAATTCGAGTTTTTTTATATTTCCTTTTATGTCCGTCTGTCCGAAAACGAAAGAATCTGCGACGAGATTTTCTCCCGTAATTTTCACATTCAGATTCCCTAAATTCAACACCATATATTCCTTTGAGTAATCCACAACACATTTGCAATCCGTAATAATTACCCGAGTATTTGAAAAAAGTTCAATGGTGCAACTGTTTATATTTTCACTTACCGCTTTCAATCGGTTTAATTTCATTCAAATCCCCCTTTTGAATATTTTTATGCTCTTAATTCATAAAATATCTTTGAGGTGTAGTGAATTATGGCAGAAAAGGTTTTAAAAAAACTATTGAATTACATACCCATTGGGTGTATCGCGCTTATATGTCTGTGGGGATTTATATTTCATCCTGAAAAAATTGCACAAGGAGTGCTCAGGGGGCTTGTTTTATCGGCTGAAAAGGTAATCCCCTCCTTATTTCCCTTTATGGTTTTTGCATCCTGTATTTCAAAGACCTCCCTTTTCCACTTAATTTCTTCAAAATCAGAAAAAATTACTCAAAAAATCTTTAAAGTTTCAGGCGTGGGTTTTTCTTCAATTCTGTTAGGCTTTTTAGGTGGTTATCCCGTTGGTGCAAAGGGCGTTAACGATATTTATTTCCGTGGGCTTATAACCAAAAATGAGGCGCAACGACTTTTTTGTTGGTGCTCAAACCCTTCTCCTGCTTTTGTTATTTCTGCAGTAGGAGTTTTTATGCTTTCATCTTACAAAAGCGGTATAATTCTTTACGTTTCATCTTTCCTTTCCGCAATTACAATAGGATTTTGCACACGTTTTTTTCATAATGATACAATCAACGAAAGCCCCATCACTGTGTTTACTCAACCAAAAAACATTTTTACCGACTCAGTGTCGGAAACAAGTGAAACCACTTTAAAAATATGTGGTTGGCTACTGACCTTTTGTTCAATTTCATCCCTTGTGGAGATATTAATTCCCCAAAAGGGCGTACTTGTATTTATTCAATGTATCTCTGAGGTTACCTTTGGTTGCGAAAATGCCGTTGCCGAGAATTTATCATTACCCCTTGTAGCCGCAATATTGGGTTTTGGTGGTTTTGCGGTAATTTTCCAGATACTTACATATATGAAAAATTGCGATCTGCCCCTTAGAGTTTTTCTTTGTATCAAAGCCCTCAATGGTGCATTAAACGCGTTTTTCTGCTCTATATTGATGAGGGCTTTTCCACAAAGCACAACAGTTTCCGCTACTATTACCGCCGGCAATCAGATTTTCCCCCTCAGTCACAGTATAATAACAGGGGTTATTTTACTTATTATGTGCACGGTTTTTGTATTAGAGGTTGATAACAAAAGAAAGATGTGCTAAAATAACTTAAGTTGGCGAAAATAATCCGAAACAGTTTTTTGAATGCATATTTTCGCCAATCTATTATTAAAATACTCGTGAATCCTAACGCCTTTCAAGGGCGAAGCACCGAAAAGCCTTGAAAAAGAACTCTTTCAGGCTATTTCGGATTATTCTCGCCAACTTAGTCAGGAGTGGTAAAAATGGCTTTGAAACTTTTTAAAGGTAAAACTGAACCTCAGTGCGGCTGTTGTGAACACGCAGAAATTGCGCCCGATGGTAGCGTTGCCGTATGCAGAAAA
>JAZRFO010000060.1:0-1642 GCA_045643685.1 Acutalibacteraceae bacterium | reverse complement strand
AAGCCTTGGGAAGCGATGTAATCTGGCATGATGATACCTGTCAGGTTGAAATTGTGGATAACGGTGTTTCTCTTTTTGTTAAAATTGGTGACAGAAATACTTACATTAACGGAGAAAAAGTGCCTATTTCATCCGAACAGCCCTTGCCGATGCTCATTGGTATGAATCCCGACGGGTTGAAATCAATGGTTCCTGTGCGCTTTGTTGCCGAAAAATTAGGATTTAGCGTAAAGTGGGATAATGCTACCAGAACAGTTTCTATATATGAGGACGAGGATAATTCCTCCGAAATCATTGGTGAAGTTACGGGAAAGGATGAAGAAACACTTCCCGAGGCAGAAGGGGTTTTTGGCTCGGTGAGCGGCGAAACCGACGATAAGTACGATTATATATATATACCTACCGTAAAGGGAATATCGCCTAAAATTACACGTTTTACTAATCCCGAAAGAATAGCGTTTGACTTTCCCAATGCTCAGTTCAGCGTATTGGGCGGTACAGTGCAGATAGACGGAAATTGTGTAAAAAAGGCACGTTATTCAAACCACGAGGATATGGCGCGTCTTGTTCTGGATATTACCGATAATGCTCAGACTATGATTTTGTCAAATGACTCAGGTATAGTAATCCGTGTTGAAAATTCCGAAAATACAAATATTGTTTACGATGCTTTTTCAGGTTGTGTTTATTTTGATAAACAGTATACGGGAAAAGGTAAGTATGTTAATAACGGCTACAGTGTAACGTTTTCAAAGCTTAAATTAAAACCGCAAAAGATTGAAATTCACGACGGATATATATACGAGATTATTATTTCAGAGTCTTCAGACGGTTGCACCGTTAAGGTAGACGGAAGTAATAAACTGACCTATACCGCGGAAAAAGGATTTTTCAAGACAGAAAGTATAAATTCCCCCGAATTTGACGATGGCGAAACGGTAATTGTTATTGACCCCGGGCACGGCGGCACGGATCCCGGTGCTATTGGTTATGACAGTAGTGGTAAAGCTGTTGCTTACGAAAGCCGTATAAATTTGGCTATTGCACTTCTTGTGGGTGAGAAGCTTGAAAACAGCGGTATGAAAATTGTGTATACGAGAGACAGTGATGAATACATTTCACTTAAGGAACGTTCTGAACTTGCTAACAGTATCGGATGCGACTTGTTTGTAAGTATTCATTGTAATTCAATAGAAAAGCCTTCTATAGACGGAACACAGGTTTATTACCATCCTGCGTCCGAAGTGGGGACGGATTTGGCGGAAAATATATACAATAAAATTGTGAAAATGACTGGTCTTTCTCCAAAGGAAACACAAAACGGTTCTCATCTATATGTAATAAGGACAACCTCCGTTCCTGCGGTTCTGGTTGAAACTGCATTTATAAGTAATGAAAGCGACCGTAATTATCTCCTCAGTAAAAAGGGACAGGAGACATTGGCAGAAGCTATTTATCAAGGTATAATAGAAACTTTGGATTAAATAAAAAAAGAAACTTTGTGCGCGAGTGCAAAGTTTCTTTTTTTAGCCAAAAATATAAATTTTTCTCTTGAAATAACAGCACAAATATGGTAAAATTTAAACAGGTTTGTATGCAATTTAGTTTGTATAAATAAAAAGAAGGAAGGGTTAATTATGAA
>JAZRFO010000059.1:0-4988 GCA_045643685.1 Acutalibacteraceae bacterium | reverse complement strand
TATGCACAAAGCTTTTTGAGATATGGTTTAAAGGAATGATTGTGAATCCACCAATCAAAATAAAGAACAGAAGGCTGATACTTATCAACTAATTCGCAAGTGCGCACAAGCCAATCTTCAAGCCATTCTTTACTGGCACCCTTGGAATATGTATCGGCGGTGAATTTGTGTAAATCGTGGGAATGGAACTCCTCGCAATATACCGCAGGACCATAAAACGAATCATATTCAGGGTCGTTAACGTCACTGTCAAAGGTTCTGCCCATGTTCATAAAGAAAAAATGCTCTGCTCTGTGGGTTGAAGCACAAAGGGTTAGTCCTTGTTTTTCACATTCTGCCTTGAGTTCACCCACAACGTCTCTGCAAGGTCCCATTTCCTTTGCATTCCAAGGATTGAATTCAGTATCATACATCGCAAATCCGTCATGATGTTCGCAAACCGGCATAACGTATTTCATACCTGCTTTTTTGAAAAGGCTAACCCATTTTTCGGCGTTGAAATTTTCTGCACGGAACATAGGAATAAAATCTTTGTAACCAAAATCCTTTTGCTCACCATAGGTTTTTCTATGATGCTCAAATTCACGGCAGTTAGGGTCATACATCGCCCTGGAATACCATTCGTTACCAAAAGCAGGAACGGAATAAATACCCCAATGAATAAATACACCAATCTTATCGTGCATATACCATTCAGGCACTTTGTGGTGGGAAAGTGATGCCCAGTCAGGCTTGTATTTACCGTTCTCGTTCACATCATCAATAAGTTTTAGATATTCTTTTGTTGTCACAATTCCACCTCGTTAAATAAGCTTTATTTTATGGTGATTCTAAAAAGTCTTGCGCCGTGGGAGTTAACCTTTGCGGAGAATTTTCCGTCGGTTACTGTGTATTCTTCGTGTTTCCACATATCCCAAACGCTGTATTTAACACCACTGATTGAAATATCGGTAATATCGAAAGTGATTTCTCTTTCTTTGTCATCTGTGTTAAAGAGCGCAACGTATTTGCAGTTTTCACCATTAGATGTCCAGATGATTTCACCTTTGCCGTCAGTTTCTTCGCGCTTGAACTGTCTTGCACCGCTTGAAGTTTTGAGCATATCAATAAGCTCTCTGTTCTGAAGAAGCGAAAGGGTGAAATCATCATTTTCTCTCATTTCGCCACCCATCATAAGCGGTGAACGGAAAATTCCCCAAAGAGTCATCATTGTTATCTGTTCATCGTGGGTAAAGCGTGTGTAACGATTTCTGTATTGGGGGAGTTCTTCAGTGATCTGAATTCTGCCAAGTGGGAGCATATCGCAATCGGGCCAAGCACCGGGCTGAACGTATTCCTGCCACGCGTAGCAACGTTCAAACATTGCGTGAAGCTTGCTCCATTCGTCCCAAAAATCGCCTGTCATACGCCAAAGGTTAGCGTGAGCCGCAAGATGCTCGTGCTCCCATACAGGTGCAGGGCCGGGAGAAAGACTGAGAACCATATCTCTACCACATTTATCAATAGCTTTTCTAAGCATTTCGATTTCTTTTCTTGCAGAATAGGGATTATCAGGGTACATTTCGGTATTAGCAATATCATCGCACTTGATGTAGTCTACACCCCATGAGGCATACAGTTCAAAGATTGAATCGTAATATTCCTGAGCTCCTTTTTTATCGTGGTAAAGACCATACATATCAGGATTCCATTTGCAAATTGATGTGGGGTTTGCAATGTCATTAGCGGTAACACCCTCGCACATGATTTTGGTGTGCTGATGTGCTGCCTGTCTCGGAATGCCACGCATAATATGAATACCGAATTTAAGACCGAGTGAGTGTATGTAATCTGCAATGGGCTTGAAGCCTTTACCATCTGCAGAAGATGGGAATCTTTCAACTGATGGAATAAGACGTGAATATTCATCCATACGAAGGGGTGCAAAATAGTTGTAGTAAAAGCTGTTTGCAGTGGGCTCGGACCATTGGATATCACAAACAACGTATTCCCAACCGTAATCCTTAAGGTGCTTTGCCATATAATCCGCATTGGCAAGAAGCTGTTCTTCATTTACAGCCGCACCGTAGCAGTCCCAAGAGTTCCAACCCATAGGGGGAGTAAGTGCTAATTTTTTGTGCATATAAATCTACCTCTTTATTTCTCGATGTCTTTCATTATTTCATCATAAGTAATCATATTGCCGTATTTGGTGAAATCAACCTTTTTACCGAGAATACGGATGTTATCAACCATGGGCTTGTTGTTTGTGTAAATGGGTTTACCGGGAGTGATGGGGTAAATACCAAGGCAACTGAAGATATACCATGCGGCAGTTGAGCCGTTGTCCTCGTCACCGGGGAAACCGTCATCTTTCCACGAAAAGCCCTCTGCACAAATCTTTTTAAGCCAATATTCGGTCTTTTCGGGTTGACCGAGATATGTGTAGATAAACGGAATATGGAAGCTTGGCTGATTAGATATAGCACATTGACCCCAATCACAAGCCGCCATTTCTGTCATTTCGTGAATTTCGTAGTTATATCCACCAACTCTGTAATCTGCAGGAGTAGCGAAGAATTCGTCAAGCTTCTTTATAAGACCAGCTTTGCCACCGTAAAGTTCTGCAAGACCGTCAATGTCGTGTTGAACTGCAAAACTTGTCTGCCAGGCAGCTGCTTCCGTGTAGTCGAGTCCCCATTTTGTAGGGTCAAAATCGGGTCTGAAGCTGCCTTCAGAGTTTCTTGCTCTCATAAAGCCTGTTTCTTTGTCGAAAATGTTGGCGTAATTTTTGGAGCGTGCAAGATATTTTTCTTTCTTGTCCTCGTAGCCAAGAATGCCTGCAACAGTTGCGATACAATCGTCAAAATATGCCGCGTCAAGTGTAAGGTTTACGCTTTCGCTGTATTTATCGTAGGGCACGTAACCCAGCTCAAGGTATTCCTCGCAGCCCTCTCTGCCGTATGCGGGTACAGTTGAAGATTTGTTTGCGTGGTGCTCCATACCCTCGAAGGCGGTTTCAAGTAAATCCCTTGAAATAAGGTTTCTTGTGGCAACGTCCGCAATAACCGCGTCAATAGCGGTGCTGGGCATACAGTTCTGAGCGTCACCCGCAGTCCAACGGGGGAGCCAACCGCCATCCTTGTAGTCCTGAATATAACCCTCAATAATCTCAGGAAGAATATCCTTTGCAACAATTGCGTAGAAGGGGTAGTTTGTGCGGTATGTATCCCAAAATCCGTTGTCGGTGTATCTCACACCGGGAAGAACCTTGTCCGCACTTGGAGAGTAGTGAATGGGATTGCCGTTTTCGTCGGGCTCATAGGCCTTGTGAGGATAAAGGAATGTACGATACATACAACTGTAAAAGGTTTTCATTGTATCTTCGTTCGCATCAATTTCAATTTTAGAAAGATACTCGTTCCATATACGCTCATTTTCTGCTTTAAGTTCATCAAAACTGCCGTAAACAGAATCGTGCTGAAGGTTTCTCAAAGCCTGTTCATAGCTTATGAAGGAGGTGGCAACAGTGAAGGTAACGTCTTTTTTCTTAAGGGCAATGTGAATACCTGTGCCTTCGCCCTTGATATGCAAACTGTGCTCGGTGTCGCAGGTGTCTCTGTTACCTGTGAGGATATTGTCCACATCAACGGAGTCTGCATCAAACTGGAAAACATAGTAGCCTTTAAGGGTACCCTTGTCGTGGCTATTTTTACCGCGGTTGCAGTCAGTCCAACAGTAAAGGCGGTTGTTCTCCTTATCAAACTCATATTCGCAGTTGTATTTAACAGGTAAAACTGAAAGGAAGCGGTTAAAATCCTTTTTAAAGCTGAGCCTTACGCAAGCGCCGTATTCTGTGGGGGTAAGCTCAAAATCACAGAAGGGTCTTTTGAGATAGCACTTAAGATAATGGGGCTCCAAAATTGCTTTTTCAGGGTCATAGCCCGACCAACAATCTTCAAATTCCACATAGGGCTTTTCAATCTGGGGCATCATTGTAAATGCACTGTGGTCACTAATCCACGGGCTTGGCTGACGGGTAAGACGAATACCCTCAACCGAGCGGTCACCGGGGTGATAGTACCAGCTACCTCTTGAGGTTTCGGTCTGCAAACTGAACGCAGCAAAACCAAAAGGTTTTTGAACAAGGGGTAAGGTGTTACCCTGTGAAAAACGATGCAGAGATTGTGAACCCTGCTTGATATTAACGTATTTAAGATAATTCATAGAATACCCACTTTCGCTCATTATGGGATTATGATACCATATATTTACAGATGTTTCAATCATAATATAAATCAAAAATAACATCAAAACCTACGTATAAACCCATGACGGCATAATCGCTATGCTACCCTCCAGAACAATTTACTGCGTGAATTGAAAAGACAGAATTTATAGCCACAGTAATCAATCCATAAGCATTGATTAGGAGAAATATATTAATAGAATAAATAAAATGAAAATACAAATTAATTTTTACACATACGAAAAGACTTATGAAGTCGGGAAGCCAACTTCATAGGTCTCTTTCTTTATTCGCGCTCTCATAAACACATAGTAATTCCTGTCATATCCGCCGTAGCGGTGGTTACCGCTCTTGAATACTTAAACAAATAAGAATTCTGTTGATTGATTATTTATAGTATATTGAGTCCTACTCTAGTAAAATCGCTTGATTTTCTGTTTTAACTGTGATATAGTGCAAAAGGTTTTGAATCTTTACCAAATGTAATTAAAAAGCCGGATAAATCCGACAATTATGGGTGTAAGGTTTTATCCGACGTTTGTTTTTTGGGGAGGCATTTAATTGTGGCAACTATACTTCTCGTTGTAATTTATATTGCTTTTATAGGTCTTGGAGTTCCTGATTCTCTCATAGGTTCTGCTTGGCCTGCTATTCATACGGAGATGTCGATACCTGTTGAAGCAGTAAGTGTTCTCACCTTTCTCATTTCCGGTTGCACTGTATTATCAAGTATGTTCAGTGCGAGAATTCTCAATAAGCT
>JAZRFO010000058.1:0-4624 GCA_045643685.1 Acutalibacteraceae bacterium | reverse complement strand
TTCAACTAACTTTTAAACATAAAAAATGCAGGACAAAATCCTGCATTTTTTCTTTATAATCCTATTTTATTAAACAAAAAGTCAACTTTTTGTAGTTTATCTTCGGGTATATCTCTGACTATTTCATAACGGTGTTTACTGTGTTTTTTATCCCCTTTCAGGATAAATGTGAGCCACCTTATCACTTCAAAAAACGGCAGAAGCAAGGGGTGTTTTTTCAGTGTCGGATACTCATATTCCAACTCGCGTCGAGATACAAAAACACGCGATAAAACATACCCGATTTTACCTCCAACCCTACGTTTTCTCAGTAAAAGAAGTTGGCTTTCGTTGCCATAAACGCCACCCTCAAGAATAAATTCTTCCATGGCAACAGTAACTTCATCGTAGTCTCTTTGACCGAACCATACTTCGCTGAGATTTTTAAAAGCAAACTCAAATCTTTCTAATCCACTTTGTTTTAAAAGATGTTTTATTTCATCTGTTTCACAATTTGTTGAATTATATAAAATATGCAAATCCAACACAGGTTTTATGCCACAACCGCCAATTGCAAAATGCTTTGCTGCGTGAGCAATATGATAAAAATAAAAGAAACTGTTATCTAAAACGTGGTAATATTTCCAACCTTCACGTGGCTTTGCAAAACTCCATACATCGCTTAATATTTTGGCGGTATTCCCCTCATCATCTGCCTCATAAAGTGAAAAATGCAATTCTATTATTACACCTTCACCGCAAGTGTATGTAACATCGTGTGCACTTTCGTGAGTTTTATCAAAGGACAATTTTTTAAGTATTTCTTCCGCTTGTTTTAAATCTGTTTCTTTAACTAAAATATCTGCGTCACAACTTGTACGAAGCCAGGGTTCAGCATAAAACTGGCGAAAAAACGAGCCTTTAAGAGGAATAAACGCAATATTATTTTCTTCAAAACTTTCACAAATTCGTTCATATTCATATTTTAGTTTTTCGTATCTGTATATCGCTTCAAAAACTTCGCTTCGGAATTTATTGGAAACTACATCGTTATCAAGAATTCCGTATTTATCAAGAATATTACCCAAAAGATGTTCCGAATCGTGTTCATAGGCAATTCCATACATATAGGGCAACATATCTTTTGAGACAGAATTCTGCAACTCCGCTTCGGGCTTTATACCCAAAGCAGAACAACGCATTAATTCCATCATTATACGAATAGCATTTCCCATTTCTTCCTCTTTCAAAAAAGCCGATGCCATTCTTACGGCAATCGGCTCAATTTTTTGTATTAAGTATTGTATCCCTCGTAAGCTTTACTGCATCCTCATCCGGTCTGCATTCCAGAAGCCATACAGGTGTTTTTTCTAAAATCAGGTTAAATGTATCAATAGCTTTGAGCATATTATTTTCATCCCAATGGGGCAAGAACACATGTGGCATAAAAAGCTCAATACACTCAATGGTACTTAATTTTTTTATTTTATTTTCCGGTGACTGTTTTAATACCACAACACCCTTAAGGGGTGCTTTTTTATTAAGACAGTATTCCGATGAGCCTTTCCAAGGGGAACCATAGGCAAAAACCTCATCATCTACCACACGCAAGAAAACTTTGTCGCCGTTAATAATATCGGCATTTGCAAATTCATTCCACAATACTGCCTGAGTTGTTTTACCAACGCCCGAGTATCCTGCAAAGATCACACCGCTACCCTTATACTCTACAAAGGAGCCGTGCAAAAACACAGTATTAAATTCGGCAAAACGCGAACAAATAGCCGCCAAGGGAAGGGAATAATCCACATCCGAATAATTTTCGCAATAAATGGTCACATCGGACCAATCACTATTAGAACACAGAAGTTCAACGGAGGGACCATAATGTTGAAGTATATGGTCTGTGGGTGTACCCACATATTGAATTCCGTGACAAATATTCATTTTTTTATTATGAGAAATTTTTATAACAGGATTAATTTTTTTGTCATCAACAACAAATTTGTCCATAAAACCACTGTCGTCAAAATTCCAGTCAATAAACAAATCAGCAATTTTAATAATCATTTAGAGGCACCGATACAATTCTGTAAAACCAAAGGCTTATTCATACCATGAAGTTCCATAAAGTAGTCAATCCACGTACCGTTTATAACACCAACAGGAGCTTCAAATGCGCCCTGATAATAGTCACGGCAAGGACTAGCACCATGACTAAAGTAAATATTTACCGAACCGCTGATATAGTCGCCACCACCGGAAACATCACCACCGGGAGAACCTGTAGCAATTTTCTCGCTTAAGTTAATAGCATAGAGGGCACTCTGAGGAGCAATATATTCTTTTTTCATTGTTATTGCCTCTCTTTCTTAGAACTATATAAATCAAAAAGTCTTTGGGCTGTGCGGCAAAAATCGGGACTTGTTTTTTCCCCATCACCGCTTTCGGCACACAAGGCACCGGGACATCTTTGGCAAAAACATTTCCACAAACAATTTTCGCACTCGGACGGGCTTTTTAATTCCGAACACTTTTCAATGAGCAGATTCCAGTCTGCTTTTATATCACCCGAAAACTTAACAGCAGGTTTCGTTAAAAAAGAACACATCTGCACATTGCCGTTCCAGGTAATCCACATAGATTTTTTATAACTTCCGCACCATGCGAAAGGAGATTTTATATCGGGATATTTATTTTTTTCTAAATCTTCGAGAGTGATTTCATTTGAAAAATCCGCGAAATCAAATCGGGAAGAAACAATATCCTTCTCTGAACCTCGTGAAGATTTTAACACCGAAACCGTGTGTTGTAAAGAGATTTTTTTATTACGAGCAAATTCGTACATTTTTTGAAGGTCACAGGCATTTTCTTTAACAATAGTTGCCGTAAGTCTGCAGGGTACTTTTTCCCTGAGAAGTAAATCGATTGCCTTCTCTATACGGGTAAATCCATCATTTACTCCACAGGTATTCAAATAAGTTTCATCACTTGCACCATAAAGCGTCATTTTTACAGAATATGGCATTCCGTACTCTCTGAATTTTTCAATAACTTCTTCGTCAATTAACGAGCCGTTTGAAAGTAAGGTTATCAGGAATCCCATTTTATTAAGTTCCGAGTAAAGCTCCCAGAACTCGGGATACATGAAAATTTCGCCACCTGTAAGACAAAGGTACAAAGCACCCATATCTTTTACTTGTCGGGCAATATCCAACCACTTCTGTACATTTAAAACTTCGCCATGCTTCTTTGCCTGTTCTTTCGTAAGTTTGACATAGCACATTACGCAGTCAAAATTACAAAAGGGCGTTAACTCAAAGGTCACTTCAAGGGGCACCGCGTTATCTTTTGCCCAATATGAAAGTTCTATTGCACCAAAGGGATTTAAGCCCCCACAATCATTCATATTAATGCTCCCTGCTCTTTAAGTCCTTCAAGAAATTTTTTAACATCAGCCTTAGCCACGGCTTCTTCTACCTCATAAGTATCGGTAATAACTTTGACAAGCTCGTCTTCTTCGGCACCTGTTTTGAGAACGTTCCACAAAAGCTCCGCACTTTCAGTAAGTGCTATCATACCGTGAATTTCAGATGTCTGTTTACCCACGGGAACAGCCATTATCTGCTCCCCTATTTTACGGACTACAAAACCATCTTTGAGTTTATATTCCATAAATTACCTCTTTTCTCCCTGGCTCAAAACTAATGTTCCACTTTCGTCTATTCTGTATATTCTGTCACAGTATTGAAGCATACTGGGACGATGAGTCGTAATAATACATGTTCTCAAGGGATTGGACTTCATAAGATTTGTGAGTACTTTTCCCTCAGCCGCACTGTCAAGAGCGGACGTAGCTTCGTCCATTATAAGTACATTAGCATTGCGAAGTACGGCTCTGGCAATTGAAAGACGTTGCACCTGACCCTCTGAGAAGTTGACACCACGTTCACCAATAACTGTATTTATCCCCGAAGGAAGTACACTTACAAAATCCCAGGCATCTGCAATTTTAAGTGCGTTTTCAATATCTTGGTCCGTGGCTTCTTCATTAACAAGAAGAAGATTATCCTTAATTGTCCCTGAAAATACAGTATTACCCTGAGGAACATAAGAACAAAAACGCCTTGTACTGTCGGAAACCTTAAGTTTTTCGCCGTCAATGATCATTTGAATGCTTCCCGAATCAGGCTCCATAAGACCTAAAATCAATCTTAAAAGGGTGGTTTTACCCTCACCCGAGGGGCCTATGAGTGCAATGGTTTCACCGGGTGAAACTTCAAAGTTTGCATTTTTTATAACTTCCCTGTCACTGTCTTTATAGGAATATGTCAGATTACTTGCAGTGACTTTAATGCCCTTATTACAGGCGGATTCCATTAGACCGAGAGCCTTTTCTTTATCTTCATCCTTTTCAGAAGACAACGAGGTAACCTCCATAATACGACCCGCCGCAGTTGAAATGGAAATAGCGCTTGGCACCAAAGCAACAAGGGTTGTAAATGAAGCTGTAAGACTTCCCGAAATCTGCAAAAACAAGGACATAGTACCATAGGTAATAGCCCCCTACCACAGACGGTACACGCCCCAACCATAACAGGAATAGGACACCAAAAGACCAATAATTGACATACAGATGGATAAA
>JAZRFO010000057.1:0-4168 GCA_045643685.1 Acutalibacteraceae bacterium | reverse complement strand
CGATATGAAACATCCTCGTAAAGACCGAGAGTTTTAAGCATAAATATGCAAAGGTCAAGACAACGCTTGAACTCGTCTGCAAGCTGCTCGGGAAGACACATAAGGTGACCTTCGGAGATTGTAAACTGACGGACACGGATAAGACCATGCATTTCGCCGGAAGATTCGTTTCTGAAAAGAGTTGAGGTTTCTGCAAGTCGCATAGGAAGGTCACGATATGAACGTGCTCTGTTAAGGTATGCCTGATACTGGAAGGGGCAAGTCATGGGACGAAGCGCAAATACTTCATCATCCTTTTCCTCGTCACCTAAAACGAACATACCATCCTTGTAGTGGTCCCAGTGACCTGAAATCTTATAAAGGTCGCTCTTTGCCATAAGAGGAGTTTTTGTACGTACCCAACCTCTTTTTGCTTCTTCGTCTTCAACAAAGCGTTGAAGTGTCTGAACAATAAATGTACCCTTAGGAAGAAGAATGGGAAGTCCCTGACCGATGGAATCAACAGTTGTGAAGATTTCAAGCTCTCTGCCAAGTTTGTTATGGTCACGTTTTTTTGCTTCTTCTACTCTTTGAAGATGTTCTTCGAGTTCTGCGTTTTTGGGGAATGCTGTGCCGTAAATACGCTGAAGCATTTTGTTATTCTGGTCACCACGCCAATATGCACCAGTACAAGCAGTAAGTTTAAATGCTTTTACTCTGCCTGTTGAGGGAATATGGGGACCTGCACAAACGTCGGTAAATTCGCCCTGTTTGTAGAAGCTTATGGGTTCATTTTTACCTGCGTGTTCTTCAATAAGCTCAACCTTGTAGATTTCACCCTTAGCTTTCATTTCTTCAATAGCTGCCTGGGGTTCCATCTGGAATCTTTCAAGAGCAAGGTCTTCTTTAACGATTTTCTTCATTTCTGCTTCGATTTTTGTAAGAAGCTCGGGTGTAAATGAAGTTTCGCAGTCAATGTCATAATAGAAACCGTTGTCAATTGCGGGTCCTATTGCGAGTTTAGCATCGGGATAAAGGCGTGTTACTGCCTGAGCAAGAATATGTGATGCAGTATGCCAGAAAGCATGTTTACCCTCATCACTATCAAATGTGAGGAATTCAAGTTCACAATCTTCATTAATAGGAGTACGGATATCTGCACTCTCACCATTTATAAGACAAGCACAGAGATTTCTGAAAAGACCCATACTGATGTCTTTGCAAACATCAATGGGAGTAACACCGTTTTCGTACTCTCTGATATCGTCACGAAGTTTAATCTTTACCATTTATATCATCCTTTCGATTAAATACTTATAAAAAAACAGACTTCATCCAATTTGCCAAAAACAAATGGGATGAAGTCTTATTTACTCCACGGTTCCACCCAAATTACGGTATTATACCGTCACTCGAGAAGCCTTAACGCGGCTCATACGACGGCACTTATCTTTCGCTTCGTCTCGCACTCGGGAGTGGTCTTGGGGAAACACCTTTGACATCTTGCACCAACCGATGTCTCTCTGAAAAAGGTAAAATCCTTAATTTCTCCGTCTTGGATTTACTATTATCAAGTTTATGATAATCCTATTTCACCAAAATGTCAACAGGATTATTCTGCTGTTGTTTCTTCAACTTTCTTTTTGGGCTGAATTTTGCCGTAAAGCGAAGATGAAGCAGCATCGACTTTCTTTTCACGGGGCTCCTTAGGTGTTTCAGGCACATAGGGAGCACGTCTTTCACGGTTTCCGCGACGGTCATTTCTGTAATTACCGCGTTTTTCGCCGCCTTCGGGTGTAATAACTACACGACGTCTATCGCCTTCACCTACTGAGTGTGAAGTTACACCATCAATTTCCTGAATTGCTGTGTGGATAATTCTACGCTCGTAAGGATTCATAGGTTCAAGAGCAGAACTTCTACCATACTTTGCAACCTTAGAAGCCTGACGTTTTGCAAGACCTCTGAGGGTTTCTTCACGGCGTTTTCTGTAATCACCAACATTAAGAGCAACACGCTTGTTGTTATCCTCGGAGCGATTAACGAAAAGTCTTGTAAGATACTGTAAAGCATCAAGAGTTTCGCCACGTCTGCCGATGATGTTGCCGTAATCTTCTTCGCTTACGATTTCGAAATAAATATCTTCATCAGTTTCTTTAGCGGTAACGGTTACATCACTGAAGCCCATACCGTTAAGAATTGATTTAAGGTACTCTGTTGCAGGAGTTTCCTTTGCTTCGATATTTGTAAGGTCAACTTCGGGAGCTTTTTCTTTCTTAGGAGCTTCCTTCTTAGTTTCCTTTTTAGGAGCGTCTTTTTTAACTTCCTTTTTGGGAGTTTCTTTTTTAGCCTGGGGCTTTGACTCAACCTTTTTCTTGGGAGCCTGTTCTTTCTTTACTTCTTTTACGGGTGCTTCTTTAACTCCGTCATCATAAGATGCTTTAACCTGAGCATCTGCACCGCCGAAAAGACCGAGAATTTTCTTTTTGGGGAAAGTTACGATTTCGACTTTTACATCTGCATCAATAGGTGCGTGTAAATTGTCGATAGCCATTTTTCTGGCTTCTTCAATAGTAGGCGCAACGCCTATTGCTTCTTTTATCATATTAATACACCTTTATTTCTTCTCAATGTCAACGCGACGTTTAGTGTTGTTTTCTTTAGAACGTCTGACAACAGTTTCATCAACCATCTGCTGAGCAATAACCTTTTTGGGACTGTAAAAATAAGTAAGGAATACCTGCTGAACAAATGCGAAAATATTTGAGATAATCCAATAAACACCTACACCTGCAGGGAACATAAATGTAAATATAAGTGACATAACAGGTGACATAAATGTCATACAACCCATTGTGGGATTCTTTGCCATTTCAGGATTCTGCTTACGCTGTTTGAAGTACATAAATACAGATGAAAGCATAGCAGTAAGGAAAGCGAGAATAGGAATTGCCCAAAGGATAGAAGGCTCTTTATATTCGGGGGATTCAAGTAAATTAAGTTCAAATTTACCGATATTGAAAATAAAGTTGTCTTTGAGGTGAATCAATTCCTGCATTTCTGCAGCATCAATACCCTTGATAGCTGACATACCCTCTTCGATTTTTCCGAGAATTTCAAATTCGGCACCGCTTGAGTTCTTGCTTTTGGCATCAACTGTTACCTTCAAAGCTTTTTGTAAAATTTCAATCTTGTCTTTGTTGAACTGTAAAACGTGGGTAATGGGGGCATAAATAACGCCATAAAGACCCATCATAACAAGCAACTGGGAAATCAAGGGAAGACAACCCATATTAGCTGCACCAAAGCCTTCACGCTGATAGAGAGCCTGAGTTTCTTCCTGAATTTTCTGTTGGTTACCTGCGTATTTCTGTTTGATTTTGTTAACTTTTGTGTTAAGACGCACCTGTTTTGCGCTATTTTTCTGTTGGCTTACTGAAGCAGGTAAAAGTATAAGCTTAACAACAACCGTAATTAATACAATTGATAAGATATAACTGAACGTGTCTACGCCAATCTGGTTAAAAAGGTTGTATAAACCACTGAGCGCCCAACCGAAAGGTGTTGCGAGTATTTCTCTCATAGGATTTTATTCCTTTCATTTTTTTGGAGATTACTTCTTTTTCTCCTTCTTTGGGGGTACTGGATCAACTCCACCGGGAAAGAAAATATTGCAACGCATCAGTCTTAGAATTGCCAGAACCGAGCCTTTTATCAATCCGTGAATCTCAAGACACTGAACTGCGTATTGAGAACAGGTGGGATAATAGCGGCATCGAGGACCAAAAAGGGGTGATATGCGACGTTGATAAAATCTTATGATGGCAATTAATGCTTTTTTCATAAGTTTTCACTCTCGCTTTTAAGCATACCCTTTTCCTCGAAAATTCTGTGCATTATTTCAGCAAGACGGGTGCTTTTGACATACTTCGTCTTAGAACGTGCTACAATAACAATATCGTAGCATGGTGAAACATCACTACAAACGCTCCTGAATGCTTCTCTGAGAAGCCTTCTGGAACGATTACGTTCAACGGCATTGCCTATTTTTTTACTCGTAGTTATACCAATACGGCAAATTCCCGCGTGGTTCTTTGAGTAATAAACAACCAACGCAGGATCAGTAACTGTTTTGCCCCTATTATATAACCGACGAAAATCGGAATTGCTTTTCAGCGTGACGAAGTCT